>NZ_JAVRHI010000083.1:0-5800 GCF_034105845.1 Streptomyces sp. CRN 30
GCGGTGCCGGGCGCCGTGGTAGCCGGAGCGGGCCTGGACGGCGAGCGCGCCGGCGAGCAGTGTCCGGCGGGCGGCGGTGCGCAGCCGCTCCTCGGCGGTCCACGTGGTGGCCTCGCCGGGTCCGGTCGGCACGTCGCGCGAGAAGCGGATCTCGTCGCTGGGCACGGCGAGGCAGAACAGCACCTCGCGGGCGGCGGGGGTGGTGGAGCGGGTGAGCGCCTGGAGCGCCTCGGCGAGCAGGTCGTCGCTGTCGGGGAAGGCGCGGCCGACGGGGACGAGCAGGCTGGTGCCGTCGCCGGGGCCGGGCGGGGTCCAGCGGCCGTAGCGGCCGGGGGCGCCGCCGCGCCGTTGCCAGCCGTGGCGGCGCAGCAGGGCGGCGAGGACGGCCGGGTCGACGTCGCCGGGCGCGGGCACGGGGAAGTCCGGCTCCGGGCCGTCGGGGTGGGCGGGGACCGGCCGCAGGGGCCGGTCGCCGGGCCGGTCCGTCACGGTGTCCCTCCCGTCCCGACCCGCGTCATGATCTCGCACAGCGCCCGGTCGTCGAAGATGCGTGCGGTCGGCACCCGCACGGTGGTGCGGTGCCGGCCGGTGACCGGGTGTCCGGCCAGGTTGATCCAGTAGCAGCAGTGCCGGAGGTCGAGGCGGTCGTGGCCGGCGCGCAGCCAGTCGTCCTGGGAGCGCGGTACGAGCATCACGACGAGGATCTTGTGCACCGAGACGGGGGTGCGGGCGAGCTTCGTCAGGTGCGCGTTGTCGAGCGTGAAGGAGAAGGTGCGGCCGGGCGGGTTCGGCGGGATCTGGTACGTCGCCTTGAGCTGCACCTTGATGGTGACCTCGTCGTCGACGGTGTGTCCGGGGGCGCTGTGGCTGACGTGCCAGTCGATGCCGTTGTCGGGGAAGGGCTGGGAGAGGGAGCAGCCGGCCGCCGCGGCGACGGCGTGGAGGTAGCCGACCTGCAGCGTCTCCATGCACGCGGTGGTGGCGAGTGACCCGCGGACGACGGCCGTGCGCTCGGGCAGCAGCCCGCCCCGCTCGGGCTGCGCTACGGCCATGACCGAACAGCCTTCCAGAACCGGTGCGTCCTCGTCACACGTCGCTGAACTGCGAGGACCCGTACTCCTGTTGTGTCCTTCCGGCGTACGGCGCAAACAGCCCGGGTATCACCGAATCGGGCAGCGGACGGAACGTCAACTGCCGATGGTGACCGAGGGGTTGTGGTGATATGGCCTGCTGGTACGAAGGGCCCCTGGCCGCGTTCGACACGGAGACGACGGGCGTCGACGTCGAGACCGACCGGATCGTGTCGGCCGCGGTCGTCGTCCAGGACGCCCCGGGCATCCGGCCGCGGATCAGCCGCTGGCTGGTGAATCCGGGTGTGCCGGTGCCGGAGGCGGCGACGGCGGTGCACGGGCTGACGGAGGAGCACTTGCAGCGCAACGGCCGCTGGCCGTCGCCGGTGATGTACGAGATAGCGGAGGCGCTGGCGGAGCAGGCGCGGGCCGGGCGGCCGCTGGTGGTGATGAACGCGCCGTTCGATCTGACGATGCTCGACCGTGAGCTGCGGCGGCACCGGGCGTCGTCGCTGGGCCGCTGGCTGGAGCGGATGCCGCTGCACGTCCTCGATCCGCGGGTGCTGGACAAGCACCTGGACCGCTACCGCAAGGGCCGGCGCACCCTCACCGACCTCTGCGCGCACTACGGCGTTCCGCTGGACGGCGCCCATGACGCGGCGGCCGACGCGCAGGCGGCGCTGGAGGTCGTACGGGCGGTGGGGCGTCGTTTCCCGGGACGGCTGGAGCGGCTGTCCGCGGCGGAGCTGCACACGCTTCAGGCGGTGTGGCACGCGGCGCAGGCCCGGGGTCTGCAGGCGTGGTTCGCGGCCAGTGGTTCGGAGGAGGCGGTGGACCCGGCGTGGCCCCTGCGCCCGGACATGCCGGCGGCGGCCTGACCTGTTCCGGCCCCGGACGACGCCGGTCGGGGGTGCGGGTGGCGGAGCCCCCGCCACGCGCGGCGAAGCCGCGCAGAAACGACGAGAGCGACGTGTGTCCACGCTTTCTGTGGACACACGTCGCTCTCGCGATCGTGGGCGATACTGGGTTCGAACCAGTGACCTCTTCGGTGTGAACGAAGCGCTCTCCCACTGAGCTAATCGCCCGGGAACGCAGTGAACAATACAGGTCCCGGGACGCTTCCTTCAAACCGTCTCCAGGTGGGCGGCCAGTCCGCGCCGTCCGGCCCGCATCATCAGCCGGTGGTTGACGCGGAAGAGCGGCCGTCCGGGCACGGCGAGCCGCCGCAGCAGCGGCTTGCGTACGTCGACCTCCTGGTCGTAGCGGGCGAGGGCGCCGGTGCCGAGCGGGACGACGGTCCAGCGGGCCCAGCCCGCGATGTCGCCGTCGAGCGCGACCTCCAGGACGCCCGCCGCCTCGTCGCGGCGGCGTTGGCGCATGGTCTGGACGAGGTCGTAGGGCAGGAGCGAGCGGATGCGGACGGTCCCGCTGGTGTCGTCGGTGCGGGTGACCTCGCGGACCTGCGGCCACCAGCGGGGATAGTCCTCGATGCGTTCCAGGGCGCGGTACACGGCCGGGACGGGCGCGGGCAGCGCCCACAGGCTGCGGAAGCGGTAGTGGTTGAGGTCCACAGGGGCAGTGTGCCCGCGCCCGCCTGTGAGGGCTACGGCATGCGGTCCCCCAGCAGCGCGAGGTTCTCGATGGCGGCGAGGCCGTACAGGGCGGTGTCGTTGGTGGAGATCCAGCTCGCCTCGGCGCCGGGGACCAGGGTGAGCGGTCCGGTCAGCTTCTCCGTCGTCCAGGGAGCGGACTCCTTGTAGCCGTCGGAGTCGTAGAACTTCTGCCACGCGCGCGTGGCGAGCGCTTCGTCGCCGGTCCGCACGGCGGCGTAGGCGTCGAGGCGGGAGTGGCCCTGGAAGAGCAGAAGGGAGCCGAAGTTGGTGCCGTACTTGGCGGCCTGTTCGGTCTTGGAGGCGTTGAAGTAGCGGCAGTAGTCGTAGTACGCCTCGTCGAAGGCGGGGATGTCGACGAGGTCGATCAGTTCGGCGCAGAGTTCGTTCAGGCCGAAGACGGCGGAGAGGTGGGAGACGGAGACGACGGGGTCGGCGGCGATCGCGAACTTCCCCGTGTCCAGGTCGTACAGGCCGCTGCCCTGGACGAACCCGTTGGGCTGGGCGCCGATGGTCTCCATGGTGGAGACCACGCGGGCCTTGGCCTTCTCCCACTTGGGGCCCTTGCGTTCCCACTCGGTGAGCCAGGCCGACACCAGGCCGCTCCAGTCGGTGCCGAAGCCGATGGAGAGGGCGTTGCGGTCGGGTGTGTAGGGCTCGGTGCGGATCTTGCGGATGGGGTCGAGGACGAGGAAGGTCTCGTCGGAGTCGACGTTGGCGTGCATGAGGTCGCCGACGCGTTCGTCGGCGGTGAGGAAGTAGTAGTAGCGCCGGTAGGTGGTGTTGGCGATGCGCTGCTGCTTGGCGCTGTCGGCGTAGTGCTGGACGCCGTGCCGGGTGCCGAGGCCGGCCCACTGGCCGAGGTGGTAGACGTCGACCTCGCCGGTGTGCCGGGTCATGGCCTCGGCGAAGCGGAAGATGTCGGCGCGGCCGGAGCGCAGGTAGGCGTACCAGAGCCAGAGGTCGGGCGAGAGTTCGGAGTTGTCCCAGGCGTAGCCGCCGACGTCGTAGCGCCACTGGTGGCGGACGGTGTCGTAGGAGTGCATGACGTCGCCGTAGTCCCAGAAGCCGTACCAGCGGCGCTGTTCCACCTGGTCCTTGTAGTAGGTGAAGAGGAAGTCGAGGTGGTCCTCGATCTTCGCCTTGGCGGGGGTGGAGCGGTCCGGTTCGGAGAACAGGCCGGGGCCGAACACCTTGGCCTTGATGAGCTGCTTGGGCGGGGCGGCGAGCTGGGGCAGGACGCGTACGGCCTCGACCTGTTCGGCGAGGGTCTCGGCGCTAGGGGTGGTGGCGTTGGCCCAGAACAGCAGCTCGGAGGTGCGGGCGATGCCGTAGGGGGTGCCGAACTCCGGCTCGTAGTCCTCGTAGGTGATGTTGAGGCCCTCGGTCTGCTCGGCGTAGGTGTCCTGGCCCATGCCGTCGTGGTAGAAGCGCAGGTCCATGGGCTGGGCCTCGGGTGACCAGAGCCAGAGGGTGACCTCGGCCTCGTCGGTCTGGGCGTCGCGGATGTCGAGCTGGGCGGGGTGCTTCTCCCAGAAGTCGCGCAGGCCGAAGGAGAGGCCGCCGCTCGCGCCGCCGACGTAGGCGAAGCCGGAGGCCCGCCGTCCGCCGCCGGCGCCGATCCAGCCGTGGCCCTTCTTGGTGCGCTTGCGCAGGGTGAAGCCGTCGGCGGAGAGCTGGGAGAGGGTGTAGTCGCCCCACTCGGGGATGTACGGGAGGCGGGTGGTGACGCGCTGGTCCCAGGTGGCGGGGTCGGGCAGCTTCTCCCCCGCGTACTGGGCGGCCTGGACGGCGGCGCCCGGGTCGCGGCGCAGGCCGGTGATGCCCTTGACGGCCTCGCGGAGCAGGCCGGTGCCCTCGCCGCCGATGCGGATGTGCCGGTCGTAGGAGGCGTCGCGCATCGGGACGGTGAAGCGGACGCCGAGGCCGCGGATGAAGTCGCCGCTCGCCTTGCCGGGTTCCTGGGTGCCGTCGAAGGTGACGGTGTGCACCATGCGGAAGGAGTCGGCGCCCGCGTAGAAGTAGAAGCGGATCGAGAACGGCAGCCAGCTCCTGCCGCCCTTGCGGTGCTTGCCGTCGACGCGGACGACCGCGCGGACCGGGCCCTCCTGCTCGACCTTCACTTCGGAGATCGCGCCCTCGAAGCGTTCGTACTTGACCGTGCCCTGGTCGCCGTCCTCGATCTCGGGCTGGCGCAGCAGGACCAGTCGGCCGTTCTTGGCGATCTCGGTGGAGCCGCGGGTGACGCTCTTGACGAGGGTGGCGCCGGAGGTGCCGAGGCGCGCGGTGACGACTCCGGTCGATATGTCGACCGTACCGCCGCGCCGGACGACGGTGACCTTCTTCTCGGGGGCGGCGGGGGCGCCGGTGGCCAGGGTGAGCTTGCCGGAGCCGGAGCCGGAGCCGACGGCGTGCGCGGTCCACTTCAGGGAGCCGTCGGGCCAGTAGGCGAGCGGCCAGGTCTGTACGGGGACGGCCGCGCCGTCGGCGTCGGTGATGGCGAAGTCCTGGTCCTCCTGGTACAGGCCCTTGGGCCAGGGGACGCCGACGGTGGAGCCGGGGGCGGCGCCGAGGCCGCCGTCCTCCAGCCAGTCGAGGGTGACGGGGGCGTCGTCGGCGGTGGCCGCGGCGGGGGCGGCCTGGGCGTCGCGCGCGCCCAGCGCCCAGCTGAACTGGGCGGCGGCCCCGGCGACGGCGGCGGCCTTGAGCAGGGATCTGCGGGGGATGGGGGACATGGGCTTCCTTCCCTTGCGGGTGCGTGGAGAGAGGCGTTCACATGGTCTGCGTGTCATCCACATGTCAAGAACATGACAGGCATGACGGAGAGGGGTACGGCGCCCGTGGGCGCCGCACCTCGTGCGAGGGGTCAGCGGCGGGCGTACCGCTCCTCCACCGCGACGGCCGCCGCCGCGACGGCCCCGAGGACCGGGACCGCCAGCGGCGCGACGAACAGCGCGGAACCGGCCACGACCACCGGTCCGCAGACGATCAGGAAGGAGCCCGCCGGGTCACGGAGGGTGCGGCGGGCGGCGGGCGCGAGCAGCGCGCGCCAGGACGCGCCGGGCGTCCACACCGCCGCCGCGCGGAGCCCGGCCACCATCAGGGCGAGCAGCGCGAAGA
>NZ_JAVRHI010000084.1:0-12994 GCF_034105845.1 Streptomyces sp. CRN 30
CTTCAACAACTACCGCCCGCAGTTCTACTTCCGTACGACGGACGTGACCGGCGTCGTGACCCTCCCCGAGGGCACCGAGATGGTCATGCCGGGTGACAACACCGAGATGAAGGTGGAGCTCATCCAGCCCGTCGCCATGGAGGAGGGCCTCAAGTTCGCCATCCGTGAGGGTGGCCGTACCGTGGGCGCCGGCCAGGTCACCAAGATCAACAAGTGAGTCCGCTCGCTTGACGGTCGCCTGACCTGAGAAGGCCCGTACGACTTCGGTCGTACGGGCCTTCTCGCGTCCCCGCTCCCGGCTTTGCCGGGCGGGTCCCGGGTGATCGCACCTGCAAGCCGCGCCCGGTACGGCCCCCGGCCGCCCCGCTCACCCCAGCCGCTTCGTCAGCGTGTACTCCTTGATGCCCGGCGGGTAGTCGGGGATCACGCACACCACCTCGTAGCCGTGCATCCGGTAGAAGCCGGGGGCCTGGAAGTCCCAGGTCTCCAGACGGGAGCCGCGGCAGCCGCGCTCCTCGTGCGCGATGCGTTCGGTCTCGGCCAGAATGCGCGACCCGAGCCCCGCCCCGCGGTGCCGCGCGTCGACCCACAGGTACGTCACGTGCAGCCAGCCCGCCCACGTGTGGCCGACCAGGCCGCCGGCGAGCTCCCGGGCCCCGTGCAGCGCCCAGACCTGGAGCGGTACCTCCCGGTCCTGCGGGGTGTCACGGAGGGAGCGGAGGGCCGGGGAGGCCGCCGTGTTGGTCTCGCGGAGCCGCGAACGCAGCAACTGGGTGCGTTGTTTGTCGACTTCTGTCTCGATACGAAACATGCGGCTCACCATAAACGGATCGGCCAATCAGTTCTGCAAATTACCTTCCCCTCCTCGCCCCCGGCCTTACCCTGATGAGCAGCACCGGTGGGGGCCGGTGCCGATCAGGGGGCGAAAGAGTCGGGTACGACGCCCGGAGTGGGGGAGCAGCAGTGACGGCACGGCGGCGGCCGTGCGGCTGCGGGCCCCGGTCCCGGTCCGTCATCGACGTCCCGGGCACACACCCGGGCGCCGTACCTGAGCCGACCGTCTCCGACCGACCTTGTGGGTCTCCCCTGCTCCTCGAGGAGCCTGGGGAAGGGGGTTCCGTGGTTCGCATCCGAGTCCTGGTCGTCGACGACCACCGCATCTTCGCCGAGTCGCTCGCCGCGGCCCTCGCCGCCGAGCCCGACGTCGACGTGTCCGCCGCCGGCAGCGGCCCCGCCGCGCTGCGCTCCCTGGAGCGGGCGGCGGCGGAGGGGCGCAAGTTCGACGTGATGCTCGTGGACGCCGATCTGGGGGGCAACGTACCCGGGTCGCGCCCCGCCGTGCCCGTGCAGGAGGGCAACGAGGACGGCCTGGTGGACGGCATCTCGCTGGTCGCGGGGGTGCGCTCCGGGCAGCCGGGCGTACGGACCGTCGTGCTCGCGGAGAAGGACGACCCGCGGCGCGCCGCCCTGGCCCTGCAGGCCGGCGCCTCGGGCTGGGTGGCCAAGGACTGTTCGCTGTCCCGGCTGCTCACCGTCATACGGGGGGTGCTGCGCGAGGAGACGCACCTGCCGCCCGCGCTGCTCACCGGGGTGCTCCGGGAGCTCACCGCCGCGCGCAAGCACCGCACCGAGAGCGAGCGGCTGGTGGAGTCCCTCACGCCGCGCGAGCGCGAGGTGCTGCGGTGCATGGTGGCGGGACTGGGGCGCAAGGCCGTCGCCGAGCGCCTGTTCCTCTCCCCGCACACCGTCCGCACCCATATGCAGAACGTCCTCGGGAAGCTCGGCGTGCACTCCACGCTCGCCGCCGTGGCCCTCGCCCGGCGCGCCGGGGTCGGGCCCGTCGACCTAGCCGGGGATGTTGTCGAACGGGGCGGTCAACTGGCGTAGCAGCCCCGCCAGTTCGCCCCGCTGGGTGTGCGACAGCTCGGCGAGGATCGCCCGCTCCTGGTCCAGCAGTCCCGCGAGGGCCTGGTCCGCGCGGTCCCGGCCCTCGTCCGTGAGCCGCACCAGCACGCCGCGCCGGTCGCTGGGGTCGGGCAGCCGCTCGACCAGGCCCTTCTTGGCGAGCCGGTCGATACGGTTGGTCATCGTGCCCGAGGTGACGAGGGTCTGGGTGAGCAGCTGTCCCGGGGAGAGCTGGTAGGGGGCCCCGGCGCGCCGGAGCGCGGTCAGGACGTCGAACTCCCACGGCTCCAGGTGGTGCTCGGAGAAGGCGAGCCTGCGGGCGCGGTCCAGGTGCCGGGCCAGCCTGCTCACCCGGCTGAGTACTTCCAGCGGCTCCACATCGAGGTCCGGGCGCTCGCGGCGCCACGCTGCGACCAGTCGATCGACCTCGTCCTCCATGAGGATCAGTGTAGTGGTTGTGTCGACGTGAAGTCTCTTGACATCAAGATTTCCGGCGTACGACAGTGGCGCGAACGAGCAGACGACACACGAGGACGAGGAGTCGCGCCATGCCCGCCACCACCCCCGTATGGGACCCGCACCAGTACCTGCGCCACTCCGGCCACCGCGCCCGCGCCTTCCTCGACCTCCTCGCGCGGGTCCCCGACCTCCCTGCCGCCGGGCGTCCCCGTGTCGCCGACCTCGGCTGCGGCCCCGGCAACGTCACCCGGCTGCTCGCCGAGCGGTGGCCGGGCGCGCACATCACGGGCCTGGACAGCTCCGCGCAGATGCTCGCCGAGGCCGAGCCCCTGGCCGGCCCCACCCCGGGCGGTGGCCGCCTCGACTTCCACCGCGCCGACGTGGGGACCTGGACGCCCGCGGAGCCGTACGACCTGATCATCGGCAATGCCACGCTGCAGTGGGTGCCCGGGCACCTCGACCGGTTCGCCGCGTGGGTGGACGCCCTCGCCCCGGGCGGCACGCTCGCCTTCCAGGTGCCGGGCAACTTCGACGCGCCCAGCCACCGGCTGATGCGCGAGCTGGCCGCCTCGGCGCGCTGGCGGGACCGCCTCGACGGAGTGCTCCGGCACGAGGACGCGGTGCACGCACCGGCCGTCTACCTGGAGGCGCTGACCGGGCTCGGCTGCGCGGCGGACGTCTGGGAGACGACGTACCAGCAGGTGCTCCAGGGGGAGGACGCGGTGCTGGACTGGGTGAAGGGGACGGGGCTGCGGCCTGTGCTCACCGAGCTGGGCGAGGAGGCGGAGGCGTTCGTCGCCGAGTACCGGCTGCTGCTGCGGGAGGCGTATCCCGCGGGGGCGCACGGGACGGTGTTCCCGTTCCGGCGGGTGTTCGCGGTGGCGCGCACCCACGGGTGACGTGCCGCCGCGGTGTGCGGTCAGGGTGCCCGGGACCACCGAGGGACCGCTCAGGTTCGAGGTGGTCCGGTCACTCAGTTCTTCCGGTGCCCTATCAGCCGCGGCTTCTGCTCCAGCCCGTCCAGCCCGTGCCACGCGAGGTTCACCAGGTGCGCCGCCACCTCGGCCTTCTTCGGACGGCGTACGTCCAGCCACCACTGACCGGTGAGCGCGACCATGCCGACCAGCGCCTGCGCGTACAGCGGGGCCAGCTTGGAGTCGAAGCCGCGGTTCTTGAACTCGCGGCCCAGGATGTCCTCCACCTGGGTGGCGATGTCGGAGATCAGGGACGCGAAGGAGCCCGTGGACTGGGGGATGGGCGAGTCACGGACCAGGATCCGGAAGCCGTCCGTGTACTCCTCGATGTAGTCCAGGAGCGCGAAGGCCGCCTGCTCGCACAGTTCGCGGGGATGACCGGCCGTGAGGGAGCCGGTCACCATGTCCAGCAGGCGCCGCATCTCACGGTCGACCACCACCGCGTACAGCCCCTCCTTGCCGCCGAAGTGCTCGTACACCACCGGCTTGGAGACTCCGGCCTTCGCCGCGATCTCCTCCACCGACGTGCCCTCGAAGCCCTTGGCGGCGAACAGGGTGCGACCGATCTCGAGGAGCTGCTGCCGTCTCTCCGCACCCGTCATGCGGGTGCGACGGGCGCGCCGCGGCTTGTCGCTGCTGGGGGTACTGCTCGAATCGGTCGCCACCCGCCCATCATGCCGCCTCGGCGGCCGCCTTCCTGCGCCGGGAGCCGTCCTGGTCCGTGTTGCGGCGGGAATCGATACGCGAGCGTGACGGCCAGCGCACGTCGTACGCCCAGCCGAGCTGTTCGAACCAGCGGATCAGCCGGGCCGAGGAGTCCAGCTGGCCGCGCTCCACCCCGTGCCGCGCGGAGGTCGGGTCCGCGTGGTGCAGGTTGTGCCAGGACTCACCGCAGGACAGGACCGCGAGCCACCAGACGTTGCCCGAGCGGTCACGCGACTTGAACGGGCGCTTGCCGACCGCGTGACAGATGGAGTTGATCGACCAGGTGACGTGGTGGAGCAGCGCCACGCGGATGAGCGAGCCCCAGAAGAACGCCGTGAACGCGCCCCACCAGGACATCGTCACCAGACCGCCGATCAGCGCGGGCAGGCCGAGGGAGAGGGCCGTCCACAGGATGAACTGCCGCGAGACGGCCCGGAGCGTCCGGTCCTTGATCAGGTCCGGCGCGTACTTCTCCTGCGAGGTCTGCTCCTCGTCGAACATCCAGCCGAGGTGTGCCCACCACAGGCCCTTCAGCAGGGCCGGGACCGTCTCCCCGTAGCGCCACGGCGAGTGGGGGTCGCCCTCGGCGTCGGAGAACTTGTGGTGCTTGCGGTGATCGGCCACCCAGCGCACCAGCGGCCCCTCCACCGCCATCGAGCCCGCGATCGCCAGCGCGACCTTCAGCGGACGTTTCGCCTTGAAGGAACCGTGCGTGAAGTGCCGGTGGAAGCCGATCGTGATGCCGTGACAGCCCAGGAAGTAGAAGAACACCAGCAGGCCGAGGTCCAGCCAGCTCACGCCCCAGCCCCAGGCCAGCGGCACCGCGGCCACCAGCGCCAGGAAGGGGACGACGATGAAGGCCAGCAGCGTGATCTGCTCGAGCGAGCGCTTCCGCTCGCCGCCCAGCGTCGCCGAGGGCAGGGCGGAGTCGGTCGCCGTGGCCGCCTTCGCCGCCTCGGCTGCCGTGGATCCCTCTGGATCGTTCGCCTCCGGGGCGTCTTCGATCACATCGGAGCTTGTGGTCATGGGGCGTCCCCTGTGGGGTCGAGGGTCGATGCCGGTGCCTGCGGCAACGGCCCCGCGGAGGACGGTGGGGCTCCCTACGGTTCCGTAACCTACGGCAACGTAAGTATGGCAGCGCGGCGGCCGGCGGCAAGAGCCCCTGAGCCCCGCGCGTCCGCACGGACACCTATCCTTGACTCGGTCGGACAGCGCGGTCCGCTGTGTAATCCTGCCCGGATGCCCGGCCGTACGCGGCTCAGCCGCCCGGCCGACAGTCGGGTTCCCTCCAGACGACGAGCTTCAACACTGCAACTGCAAGGAGCCGCACCTGTGAGCAGTGCCGACGACCAGACCACGACGGTCAGCAGTGAGCTGCGTGCCGATATCCGCCGCCTCGGCGACCTGCTGGGCGAGACCCTCGTCCGGCAGGAGGGCCCCGAGCTCCTGGAGCTGGTGGAGAAGGTCCGCCGCCTGACCCGCGAGGACGGCGAAGCCGCCGCCGAGCTGCTGCGTGGAACCGAACTGGAGACCGCGGCCAAGCTGGTCCGCGCCTTCTCCACCTACTTCCACCTCGCCAACGTCACCGAACAGGTCCACCGCGGCCGCGAACTGCGCGAGAGGCGCTCCGCCGAGGGCGGCCTCCTCGCCCGCACGGCCGACCGCCTCAAGGACGCGGACGCCGAACACCTGCGCGAGACGGTCGGCAACCTCAACGTCCGGCCCGTCTTCACCGCCCACCCCACCGAGGCCGCCCGGCGCTCCGTCCTCAACAAGCTGCGCCGCATCGCCGCCCTGCTGGAGACCCCGGTCATCGAGTCCGACCGGCGCCGCCACGACGTCCGCCTCGCCGAGAACATCGACCTCGTCTGGCAGACCGACGAACTCCGCGTCGTCCGCCCCGAACCCGCCGACGAGGCCCGCAACGCCATCTACTACCTCGACGAGCTGCACGCGAACGCCGTCGGCGACGTCCTGGAGGACCTCACCGCCGAACTCGAACGCGTCGGCGTCACCCTCCCGGACGACACCCGCCCGCTCACCTTCGGCACCTGGATCGGCGGCGACCGCGACGGCAACCCCAACGTCACCCCGCAGGTCACCTGGGACGTGCTGATCCTCCAGCACGAACACGGCATCAACGACGCCCTCGACCTCATCGACGAACTCCGCGGCTTCCTCTCCAACTCCATCCGCTACACCGGCGCCACCGAGGAACTCCTCGCCTCGCTCCAGGCCGACCTCGACGCCCTCCCCGAGATCAGCCCCCGCTACAAGCGCCTCAACGCCGAGGAGCCCTACCGGCTCAAGGCCACCGCCATCCGGCAGAAGCTGGAGAACACCAAGGAGCGCCTCGCCAAGGGCATCCCCCACCAGCCGGGCCACGACTACCTCGGCACCGGTGAGCTCCTCACCGACCTCACCCTCATCCAGACCTCCCTGCGCGAGCACCGCGGCGGCCTCTTCGCCGACGGCCGGATGAACCGCACCATCCGCACCCTCGCCGCCTTCGGCCTCCAGCTCGCCACCATGGACGTCCGCGAACACGCCGACGCCCACCACCACGCCCTCGGCCAGCTCTTCGACCGCCTCGGCGAGGAGTCCTGGCGCTACGAGGACATGCCGCGCGAGTACCGCCACAAGCTGCTCGCCAAGGAACTCCGCAGCAGAAGGCCCCTCTCCCCGGCCCCCGCCCCGCTCGACGCGGCCGGGCAGAAGACCCTCGGCGTCTTCGAGACCGTCAAGCGCGCCCTCAAGGTCTTCGGACCCGAGGTCATCGAGTCGTACATCATCTCCATGTGCCAGGGCGCCGACGACGTGTTCGCCGCCGCCGTCCTCGCCCGCGAGGCAGGCCTCCTCGACCTCCACGCCGGCTGGGCCAAGATCGGCATCGTGCCGCTGCTGGAGACGACGGACGAGCTCAAGGCCGCGGACACGATCCTGGAGGACATGCTCGCCGACCCCTCCTACCGGCGCCTGGTCTCCCTGCGCGGCGACGTCCAGGAGGTCATGCTCGGCTACTCGGACTCCTCCAAGTTCGGCGGCATCACCACCTCGCAGTGGGAGATCCACCGCGCCCAGCGCCGGCTGCGCGACGTCGCCCACCGCTACGGCGTACGGCTGCGCCTCTTCCACGGCCGCGGGGGGACCGTCGGACGCGGTGGCGGCCCCTCGCACGACGCGATCCTCGCCCAGCCCTGGGGCACCCTCGAGGGCGAGATCAAGGTCACCGAGCAGGGCGAGGTCATCTCCGACAAGTACCTCGTGCCGTCCCTGGCCCGGGAGAACCTCGAACTGACCGTCGCGGCCACCCTCCAGGCCTCCGCCCTGCACACCGCGCCCCGCCAGTCGGACGAGGCACTCGCCCGCTGGGACGCCGCCATGGACGTCGTCTCCGACGCCGCCCACGAGGCGTACCGCAGGCTCGTCGAGGACCCCGACCTGCCCTCCTACTTCTTCGCCGCCACCCCCGTCGACCAGCTCGCCGACCTGCACCTCGGCTCACGCCCCTCGCGGCGCCCCGACTCCGGCGCCGGCCTCGACGGACTGCGGGCCATCCCCTGGGTGTTCGGCTGGACCCAGTCCCGGCAGATCGTCCCGGGCTGGTTCGGCGTCGGCTCCGGCCTGAAGGCCCTGCGCGAGGCCGGCCTCGACAGCGTCCTGGAAGAGATGCACGAACAGTGGCACTTCTTCCGCAACTTCGTCTCCAACGTGGAGATGACGCTGGCCAAGACCGACCTCAGGATCGCCCGCCACTACGTCGAGACCCTCGTCCCGGACGAGCTCCAGCACGTCTTCGCCACCATCGAGGCCGAGCACGAGCTCACCGTCCGCGAGATCCTGCGCATCACCGGGGAGGAGAAGCTGCTCGACGCCAACCCCGTCCTCCAGCAGACCTTCGCCATCCGCGACGCCTACCTCGACCCGATCTCCTACCTCCAGGTCGCGCTCCTCAAGCGCCAGCGCGACGCGGCCGCCGCGGGCTCCGAGCCCGACCCGCTGCTGGCCCGCGCCCTGCTGCTGACCGTCAACGGCGTGGCGGCGGGCCTGCGCAACACCGGCTGACGCACGCGACGCACAGGACGGTGCCCCCGTGGACGTACGACCACGGGGGCACCGTCCTGTTCAGAGCCGAGCCTGTGCCACATTCCCGGCCGGGGTATGACACGAGCCCTCAGAGCGACACGAACGCCGCCGTGATCAGGGCCAGCCCCAGACCGCCCAGCACCCACGCCGACCGGTTCATCCGCAGCCCGCCCGCCACCACCACCGAGGCCAGCAGCAGCGCACCGCCCAGCGGCACCCACGCGTACAGCAGACCGGCGGACCCGGTGCGGACCACATCGGCGACCTCGGCGGTCCCGCCCGGCTTCACCGCGACCGGGTACGTGCGGCCCACGTCCACCGCCACCGAGTCCTCGATCACCACCCGGTCCCGCGCCTCCGACCCCGCCGAGACCGGCGCGTACGGCCCCGAGCACACGTCCCCGCCGCACTCCGTCACCTTCATCGTGCCCTGCTCGCGCCCCTTGGAGAGCATCACGTGCTGGGCCGTCCCCCAGGACGCCCACACGCCCGCGACCAGGATCAGCGCCGCGACCGTACCCATCGCCGCGAGCCGCCCGAAGCGCATCGCGACGAGTGTGCCCTTGCGGGTCTTGGAGGCCCTGGGGGCCCTGCGGGACGCGGAGCGGGCTGACATGGCGGCGATCCTTGGCCATGATGCTGCGGTCGGTCAACTCCGGCCGAAAACAGGGGTGGACAAGTCAGTAGTTGTCCGTGTACATCATCCCGGGCGCCCCGCCCCGTTCACGGACCCTCAGGAGTTGTACGCGCTCTGCGCCCGCTCCAGCCCGTCCGCCAGCAGCGCCTCCACCGAGTCCGCCGCACGGTCCACGAACCAGTCCAGGTCCTTGCGCTCCGCCGGCGAGAAGTCCTTCAGCACGAAGTCCGCCACCTGCATCCGGCCCGGCGGACGCCCGATCCCGCACCGCACCCGGTGGTAGTCCGGACCCATCGCCTTCGTCATCGACTTCAGCCCGTTGTGACCGTTGTCGCCACCGCCCAGCTTCAGCCGCAGCGTCCCGTAGTCGATGTCCAGCTCGTCATGGACCGCCACGATGTTCGCCACCGGCACCTTGTAGAACTCACGCAGCGCGTTCACCGGCCCGCCCGACAGGTTCATGTACGACGCCGGCTTGGCCAGCACCACCCGACGGCTGCCCGGGCCGGGCGGACCGATCCGGCCCTCGACCACCTGCGCCTGCGCCTTCTGGGCCCGCTTGAACTTCCCGCCGATCCGCTCCGCCAGCAGATCCGCCACCATGAACCCCACGTTGTGCCGGTTCATGGCGTACCCGGGGCCGGGATTGCCCAGGCCCACCACGAGCCAGGGGGCGCTCGCGTCGGTCGTCACGTCGATGTCTCCTTCATGCGCGTCAGCCGCCGTGTCCTCCATGCATACGCGTCAGCCGCCGGACCCGCGCTCGCGGCGCGGGCCCGGCGGCTGCATGCGATTCTGCCCCGGGGACCCCTTGCGGGAATCAGGCCTCGGTGGCCTCGCCGCCCTCGGCGGCGTCCTCCGACGGCTCCTCCGCCTGCGCGGCCAGCACCTGGAGGACCACCGTGTCCTCCTCGACGGCCAGCGAGACACCCTTGGGAAGGGTGATGTCCTTGGCGAGGACGGCGGCACCGGCCTCCAGACCCTCGACGGAGACGGTGACGGACTCGGGGATGTGCGTGGCCTCGGCCTCGACCGGCAGCGCGTTGAGCACGTGCTCCAGCAGGTTGCCGCCCGCGGCCAGCTCGCCCTCGGTCTGGACCGGGATCTCGACGTTGACCTTCTCGCCGCGCTTCACCAGCAGCAGGTCGACGTGCTCCAGGAAGCCCTTCAGCGGGTCACGCTGCACGGACTTCGGGATCGCCAGCTCGTTGCCGCCGCCGTCGATGTCGAGGGCGATCAGGACGTTCGGCGTACGCAGCGCCAGCAGCAGCTCGTGACCCGGCAGCGTCAGGTGCAGCGGCTCCGTGCCGTGGCCGTACAGCACACCGGGGACCTTGTTGTCACGGCGGATACGACGGGCCGCACCCTTGCCGAACTCGCTGCGCTTCTCGGCGGCGATCTTCACCTCGGACATGTTCACTCCTCGTAGTGGAACGAAAGAACGGTCGTGGTCACCCGGCCACGAACGGCCTGCTACGAAGAGCGCGTCGATAACGGACCGCCGCATCCGCGGAACGGAAACGGCCTCCCTCGCCGAGCAACTGCACCAGTCTACTCGGCAAGGGAGGCCGCACCCAAAAGGATCACCGGCACCCGGCCGGCGAATCCTCGATCGCCCTCCGTGCTCCTACTGCTCGTCGAACAGGCTCGTCACCGAACCGTCCTCGAACACCTCACGCACCGCACGCGCGATCGTCGGCGCGATCGAGAGCACCGTGATCTTGTCCAGCTCCAGCTCACCCGGCGTCGGCAGCGTGTTCGTCAGCACGAACTCGCTCACCTTCGAGTTCTTCAGCCGGTCCGCCGCCGGACCCGACAGCACACCGTGCGTCGCCGTCACGATGACGTCCTCCGCACCGTGCGCGAACAGGGCGTCCGCCGCCGCGCAGATCGTGCCACCCGTGTCGATCATGTCGTCGACCAGGACACAGACCCGGCCCTTCACGTCACCGACGACCTCGTGCACCGTCACCTGGTTGGCGACGTCCTTGTCACGCCGCTTGTGCACGATCGCCAGCGGCGCGCCGAGGCGGTCGCACCAGCGGTCGGCCACCCGCACCCGGCCGGCGTCCGGAGACACCACCGTGAGCTTGTCGCGGTCCACCTTCGCACCCACGTAGTCCGCCAGCAGCGGCAGCGCGAACAGGTGGTCCACCGGACCGTCGAAGAAGCCCTGGATCTGGTCCGTGTGCAGATCGACCGTGAGGATCCGGTCCGCACCCGCCGTCTTCATCAGGTCCGCGACCAGACGCGCCGAGATCGGTTCACGCCCACGGTGCTTCTTGTCCTGCCGCGCGTAACCGTAGAAGGGCACGATCACGGTGATGCTCCGGGCGGAGGCCCGCTTCAGAGCATCGATCATGATCAGCTGCTCCATGATCCACTTGTTGATGGGAGCCGTGTGGCTCTGCATCAGGAAGCAGTCGGCACCACGGGCCGACTCCTGGTAGCGGATGTAGATCTCGCCGTTGGCGAAGTCGAAGGCCTTCGTCGGGACGACCCCGACACCCAGCTGGTGGGCGACCTCCTCGGCAAGCTCGGGGTGGGCGCGGCCGGAGAAGAACATCATCTTCTTCTTGCCGGTCGTCTTGATCCCGGTCACAGCACAGTCTCCTCAGAGGTGTCTCAGCTGGGCGTGAGAGATCGTCTCAGCTGGGGGGTGATTGCACCTATCACGGTACGCCGTCCCGGACGCACCCGTTTCCGGTCAGCTTTCACCGGAGGACTCGCGTCCGGCCGCCTCGGCAGCCTTCGCCGACCCGCTGCCGGGACGCTTGCGGGCGACCCAGCCCTCGATATTCCGCTGCTGGCCGCGCGCGACGGCCAGCGAACCGGGCGGTACGTCCTTCGTGATCACGGATCCCGCGGCGGTGTAGGCACCGTCCCCGATCGTGACCGGTGCCACAAACATGTTGTCCGAGCCCGTCTTGCAGTGCGAGCCGACCGTCGTGTGGTGCTTCGCCTCACCGTCGTAGTTCACGAACACGCTGGCCGCGCCGATGTTCGTGTACTCACCGATCGTCGCGTCGCCCACGTACGACAGGTGCGGCACCTTCGTGCCCTCGCCGATCGTCGCGTTCTTCGTCTCGACGTACGTGCCGATCTTCGACTTCACGCCGAGCCGCGTGCCGGGCCGCAGGTACGCGTACGGACCGACGGTCGCGTCCTGGCCGACCTCCGCGCCGTCCGAGACCGTGTTGTCCACGCGGGCGCCCGCGTGGACCCGGGTGTCCTTGAGGCGGCTGTTCGGCCCGACCTCGGCGCCGGTGGCGAGGTGCGTCGCACCCAGCAGCTGCGTACCCGGGTGCACCACGGCGTCCTGCTCGAACGTCACGGTCACGTCCACCCAGGTCGTCGCCGGATCGACGACCGTCACACCGGCGAGCATCGCTTCGGTCAGCAGCCGGTCGTTGAGCGTGCGGCGGGCCTCGGCCAGCTGTACGCGGTTGTTGATCCCGGCGATCTCACGGTGGTCGGCGGCGACGGAGGCACCCACGCGGTGGCCGGCCTCACGGAGGATGCCGAGGACGTCCGTCAGGTACTCCTCGCCCTGGCTGTTGTCCGTACGCACCTTGCCCAGCGCGTCCGCCAGCAGCTGCCCGTCGAACGCGAACACACCCGAGTTGATCTCCCGGATCGCGCGCTGCGACTCGGAGGCGTCCTTGTGCTCCACGATCGCGGTCACCGCGCCGGAAGCACCGTCACGCACGATGCGGCCGTAGCCGGTGGCGTCCGGGACCTCGGCGGTCAGCACGGTGACAGCGTTGCCGTCGGCGGAGTGGGTGGCGGCCAGCTCCGTGAGGGTCGCACCGGTCAGCAGCGGGGTGTCACCGCACACGACGACGACGGTGCCGTCGACGGAGCCGCCGAGCTCCTCCAGGGCCATGCGGACCGCGTGCCCGGTGCCGTTCTGCTCGGCCTGCACGGCGGTGCGTACGCCGGGGTCGATCTCGGCGAGGTGCGCGGTGACCTGCTCGCGGGCGTGGCCCACGACGACGACCAGGTTCTCCGGCTCCAACTCGCGGGAGGCGGCGAGGACGTGGCCGACGAGGGATCGGCCGCAGATGCTGTGCAGGACCTTGGGGGTGGCCGACTTCATACGGGTGCCCTCACCCGCTGCGAGTACGACGACGGCGGCCGGGCGGATGGCGCTCACGGTGTGCCCTTCGGCTTTGGGTGGGGTTGGTCATCCGCAGGATACCGGGGCGTAGTGGGGGTGAAATGTGAA
>NZ_JAVRHI010000085.1:0-4278 GCF_034105845.1 Streptomyces sp. CRN 30
CGGCCACCACCGCGAGCAGCAGCACCGCCGCCACCACGGCCCGCACCCGGGCCCCGCGGCGCCTCACAGCTCCGCCCCGGTCAGTACGGGGGTCAGTGCCGCCCACGGGTTGGGCGGACCGCCGGTGACCGGACCCGACACCGCGGCGCCACGCTCCCGGGCCGTGCGCACGGCGAGCGGCGCGAGCGCGCCGGGCACCCCGTACACCAGATGGCAGAACCGTTCGGGCGCGTACCGCTCCGTCCACGCCGGGCGGCTGAACGCCGACACGTACGTGGCCCACGGCCCCTCGAAGGTGACGAGGAGGTCGGCGAGGCGCGCGTACCCCGGGGCCGGGTGGACCCCGGGGTTCAGCACGACGGGAGCCGCGCCCCGCCGGCGCAGCGTGCGCACCAGCGAGCGGTAGACGGGCAGTTCGGAGGGGGCCGCGCTCACCCGGTCCAGGAAACAGCCGTCGACCCCGTACCACTCCCGGTGCCGCGCCGCGTCGGCCGCGATGTCGGCGGCCGGACGTGTGCCGTAGTCCGTGTCCAGGTAGCCCAGCAGCCGGGCGCCCGCCGTCCTGAGCGCGCGGGCCGCCGCGGTGAACGCCGGGTCGGGCGCGCCGCCCGGCCCGTCCGCGGGGTTGAGGACCACCCCGTAGGTGCGGTCGGCGGCCGTGATCAGCCGGTGCCAGGCGCCCGGGTCCTCGGCCGGATGGACGTACAGGGGGATCAGGAGGCTCACGGCGTGCGGTCGCTTTCCGGAGGCGGGGACGGGGGGCGGGCGCCGGCCGACCACAGGTCGGCCAGCGACTCGTCGAGCGAGTGGGACGGCCGCCAGTCGAGGTGCTTCGCGGCGGCGGTGATGTCGGAGCACTGCCAGGACACCTGCCCGGACCGGGCGGACCCGGCACCCTGCTCCTCGATCCGGCCGCGGAACCCGGCGGTGTCCGCGAGCAGCCGCACCAGACGGCGCACCGGTACGGCGTCCCCGCCGCCGATGTTGAGCACGTCCGGCAGCGGTCCGGGCGCGGTCACCGCCCGCTCGGCGGCCCGCGCCACGTCACGGGCGTCGACGAAGTCCCGGTACGCCGACAGGTCGCCGAGCCGCAGCACCGCGCCGGGGCCGGGACCGGCCTCGCGCAGCAGCGCGGTGACCCGGCCCGGCAGCCCCGCGGCCGACGCCCCGGCCCCCACCGGGTTGCCGACCCGCAGGACCACCGCGTCCAGCCCGGAGGCGGTCACCGCGACCGTGCCGGCCAGCTTCGTCGCCCCGTACACGGTCACAGGGCTCGTGGCCGCCGACTCGGTGGTGCGGACCCCCGGGGCGCCGGGACCGTACTCGGCGGCCGAGCCCAGGTGGACCAGGCGCGCCGAGGGACAGGCCCGGGAGAGCGCGGCGCAGAGCACGGCGGGCCCGCGGGCGTTGACCTCCGCCAGCGTCACCGGGTCACCGCCGACCGCGCCGGCGCAGTTGACGACGGCGTCGGGCGCCACCGAGGCCAGTACCCCGGCCAGCCGGTCGGCGGAGTCGGACGCGAGGTCGACGGGCACCTCGGCGCCCGGGTTACGGCCGCCGCCGAGGACCCGCGCGCCGGGCAGCGCGGCCAGCCGCCCGGCGACGTGGGCTCCCAGGTAACCGGTGCGGCCCAGGACGAGAATGCGCATACTTCGGTCAGGCTCCCTTGAGCAGCAGGGCCTTGCGGCTGGTGAACTCCGCGTTGGCCCGGTCGTAGTCGTCGGGACGTCCGATGTCCAGCCAGTACCCGTCGAACTCGTAGGCGTGCGGCGGCTCACCGGACTTGAGCAGGTCCAGGACCAACTCGTCGAAACCCAGCGGGAGTCCGGCGGTGTACCCCTCCAGGGTGGCCCGGGAGAGTCCGTACACCCCCATGGAGACGCGGTAGTCCATGCTGGGCTTCTCGGTGAACCCGACGACCCTGCTGGCGTCGGTGGTCAGCACCCCGAAGTCGATGTGCACCTTCCGGGCGTAGGTGGCGATGGTCAGCGGCGCCCCGGAGTCCCGGTGCCGGCCGAGGACGTCGGCGTAGTCCAGGTCGGTGAGGATGTCGCCGTTCATCACCAGGAAGTGCTCCGGCAGCCGCTCCCGCATGGTGAGCAGCGGCCCCATGGTGCCCAGCGGGCTCTCCTCGGTGGAGTAGTCGATCTCCAGACCCCACTGCGAGCCGTCGCCGACATAGGCGCGGATGATCTCGCCGAGGTGGCCTATGGCGATGGTGCAGCCGGTGAAGCCGGCCGTGGCGAGCTGGCGCAGCACGATCTCCAGGATGGCGTGCTGGTCGCCGATGGGCACGAGCGGCTTGGGCAGCGCGGTGGTGTACGGCCGCAGCCGGACGCCCTTGCCCCCGGCCAGGATCACTGCGTGCATGGTCTTCCCCCTCGTCGGTGGACGTGCCGGTGCGGTCAGATGTTGTAGATGCCGGTCTTGTAGCGGGCGAGGTTGGCCGGGTCGCGGAAGAACGCGACGGTCCCCGCCAGCCCCTGCTCCAGGTCGTGCGCCGGGCTCCAGCCGGTCGCGTCGCGGAGCCGGGTCGCGTCCGCGACCAGCCGCATCACCTCGGAGTTCGCGGGCCGCAGCCGCTGCGCGTCCTCCCGCACGTCCAGCGAGGCGTCCATCACCTTGCCGATGAGCGCCACCAGGTCGCCGACGGAGATCTCCCCGCCGGTGCCGGCGTTGAACGTCCGCCCCACCACCTGCCCGGCGGGCGCGGTACCGACCGCCAGGAACGCCTGCGCGGTGTCCTTGACGAAGGTGAAGTCCCGGGTGGGCCTGAGATCCCCCAGGGTGATGGTCCGCTCCCCGGCGGCGACCTGACCGATGACGGTGGGGATCACCGCCCGCATCGACTGCCGGGGACCGAAGGTGTTGAACGGCCGCAGCGTCACCACCGGGGTGTCGAAACTGGCGTGGTAGCTGTCGGCCAGCCGGTCCCCGCCCGCCTTCGAAGCGGCGTACGGCGACTGGGTGTTGATCGGGTGGTCCTCGGTGATCGGCACGGTCTGCGCGGTGCCGTACGTCTCGCTGGTGGAGGTGTGCACGAGCCGGGGCGTGCCCGCTGCCCGCACCGCCTCCAGCACGTTCAGCGTGCCGGTCACGTTGGTGTCCACGTAACTGTGCGGCGCCCGGTACGAGTAGGGGATCGCGATGAGCGCCGCGAGGTGGTAGACGCAGTCGGCGCCTTCGACCAGGTGCCGCACGGAACCGGGGTCCCGGACGTCACCGAGGACGATCTCCACCTGGTCCAGCACATCGGGGGAGAGGGTCTCCAGCCAGCCGTAGGAGGAGAAGGAGTTGTACTGCGCCATGGCTCTCACCCGGTACCCCGAGGCGACGAGGGCCTCGGTGAGGTGGGAGCCGATGAAGCCCTCGGCTCCGGTCACGGCGGCGAGTGGTGTGGAGGTCACGCGGTGTCCTTCCAGTGGACAGAGGTGTTTCGGGGGCGGCCCACAGGGACAAGGTGGTGCCGTGTCTCCGGGCCGGCCGGACGCCGGCCGGCCCGGTGGTGCGTTCTAGGCATGGACGGCGGGACGGCCGAGCAGCCCCACCACCCATACGACGAGACAGAGCGCGGCGGCGCCGCAGTACAGCGGGAGGGCGGCCGCACCGGGCGGCAGACCGGCCACCACGGCCGCCGCCGCACCCGCCGCGGCCCCCAGACACAGGGCGGCGGGCGGCCAGGCCACCCCGAACGCCTGGAGCAGCAGGGCGGTCCACAGCACGGCGGCGAGCAGCAGTAGCGTGAGGAGGTCGGCGTCCACGTACAGCGCCGCCGGCACGAGCGGGGCGAGGTAGACCAGCAGACAGCCGGCCAGGACCGCCGCCGAACGCAGCCGGAACCCGGCCGGTGTGCCGGTGGCCCGCAGCGCCGCCACCGACAGACCGCGGTAGCGGTACAGCAGCCACTCGGCCGGCCCCATGCTCAGGGTCAGCACGATCACCGCCCAGGGGTGGTCGCGGCCCGCCAGGAACACCAGCACACCGGCGGCCAGCCCGAACAGGCCGTACGGCAGGGACAGCGGCAGCGGCGGCCGTACGGCACCCGGCACGGGCGTGGCCGCGAGGACGGTCCGCAGCGCCAGGCCGGCCACGGCGGCCGTGGCGAGGACGGACACCAGCGGCAGCCCCGCCCGCAGCACCGTCCCCGGTTCCCACCAGATCAGCGCGGCGCCGCCGGCGGTCACCGGCGCGAGCGCCGCCAGCAGCAGCCGCTCCCGGCCCAGCACGAGCAGCACCCCGGCCGCCGCCAGGTACCCCGACTGCACGGCCACGGCGACC
>NZ_JAVRHI010000086.1:0-4973 GCF_034105845.1 Streptomyces sp. CRN 30
CCGTCGTGGGCGCGCAGCGCCGCCTCCAGCCCGGCCCGTCCGGTCCAGGCGCCGCCTCCGCAGTCGCCGAGCAGGTGCCCCCAGCCGTCCGCCCGGCGCCAGCCCGTCAGGTCGGTGCCGACCGCGATCAGCCCCGTGCCCGCGGCGACCACGGCGCCGGGCGCGAAGCCGAGGGCGCCGGTGTAGGCGGTGACGGCGTCGGCGGCCAGCGCGAGCCGCTCGGTGCCCAGCCGGCCGAGGAGAGCGCCCGGCAGTTCGGCCCGCAGGCCGTCGCCGAGGGTGGCGAGCCCCGCCGCGCCGACGACGGCGGTGGTCAGCCGGTCCACCCCGGCGGCTGCCGCCGACGCCCGAGCCAGCGGCAGCAGTTGCTCCAGCAGATGCCCGGGGTCGATCCCCCGCGGGCCTGTCCGGACGGGTTCCCGCGACGCACGCCGGACCAGGGGCCCGGTGCCGCCCGCTCGGGTGGCTGTCAGGGCCCCGACGGCGACCCGGAGCCCCGAGCCGCCGGAGTCCACGGCGAGGAACCCGGCCGTTCCGCCCGCGCGGTGCACACCGTCGGCCCCATCGGCCCCGTCGGTCACGGCAGACGCCAGTCCACCGGCTGACCTCCCTGTCTCATCAGGAGGTCGTTGGCCTTGCTGAACGGCCGTGAACCGAAGAAGCCCCGGTCGGCGGACATCGGCGAGGGGTGGGCGGACTCCACGGCGGGGAGGTCGCCCAGCAGCGGCCGCAGGTTGCGGGCGTCCCGGCCCCACAGGATCGACACCAGCGGCTTGCCGCGGGCCGCCAGCGCGCGGATGGCCTGCTCGGTGACCTCCTCCCAGCCCTTGCCGCGGTGGGCGGCGGGCTTGCGCGGGGCCGTGGTGAGTGCCCTGTTGAGCAGCAGTACGCCCTGCCGGGTCCACGGCGTCAGGTCACCGCTCGTGGGCTGCGGGAGGCCGAGGTCGGTGTTCAGCTCCCGGTAGATGTTGATCAGGCTGCCGGGCAGCGGGCGTACCTCGGGGGCGACCGAGAACGACAGCCCCACGGCGTGCCCCGGGGTCGGATAAGGGTCCTGACCGACGATCAGTACCCGTACGTCGTCGAAGGGCTGCTGGAAAGCGCGCAGGACGTTCGCGCCGGCCGGGAGGTACGTCCGTCCGGCGGCGATCTCCGCGCGCAGGAAGTCGCCCATCGCGGCGATGCGTCCGGCCACGGGTTCGAGGGCCTGCGCCCAGCCGGCTTCGACGGTCTCGTGCAAGGGTCGTGGTGCCACGGCCGTCACCCTACTGCCGTACGGGTGACGGCCGGCAACCGGTGGCCGACGCCGAAGGGCACCGTCCGGTGGGGCGCGCCCGCACCGCCTCCGTGCCTCATCCGACGACCGCCGCCCGCACGCACAGCACGTCCGGCAGGTGGGCCGCCAACTGCCGCCAGCTGTCGCCGTCGTCGGCCGATGCGTACAGTTCGCCATTGCGATTGCCGAAGTACACGCCGGCCGGTCCGTCCGCGTCGTCGGTGCACAGGGCGTCGCGCAGCACCGTGCCGTAGTGGTCCTCCCGGGGCAGCCCTCCGGTGAGCGGCTCCCAGCTCTTGCCGGCGTCCGCGGTCCGGAAGACCCGGCAGCGCCGGTCGGCCGGCACCCGGTCCGCGTCGGCGTTGATCGGGAAGGTGTACGCCGTGCCACCACTGCTCGGATGCGTCGCCATCGCGAATCCGAATGTGGACGGCAGCCCGTCGCCGATGTCCGTCCAGTGCGCGCCGGAGTCGTCGCTGCGGTACACGCCCCAGTGGTTCTGCAGGTAGAGGCGGTCCGGGTCGGCCGCGTCCCGGGCCACCTTGTGCACGCACTGCCCGAACTCAGGGTGCGGGTCGGGCAGGAACACCGCGGAGACACCGGAGTTGGACGGCGACCAGCTCGCGCCGCCGTCCGTGGTGCGGAAGACACCCGCGGTCGAGACGGCGACGGTCACGGCCTCCGGGTCGCGCGCGTCGGTGAGCACGGTGTGCAGTCCCTCGCCCCCGCCGCCCGGCACCCACCGGGAGCGGGTGGGGTGCTCCCACAGCGGCCGGACCAGCTCGAAGGTCTCCCCGCGGTCCTCCGAGCGGTACAGTGCGGCCGGTTCGGTGCCGGCCCAGACCACGTCCGGTTCGGCGGCGGACGGATGGAGCTGCCACACCCGCTCCAGGGAGGCGCCCGTCTCCTTGGGGAACCGGACGGCGGCCTGCCGGGGCTCGGTCCAGGTGCGGCCCAGGTCGTCGGAGTGGAACACCGAGGGGCCCCAGTGCGCGCTGTCCCCGCCGGCCAGCAGCCGCGGAGTGTCCGCCCGGGTGTCCAGCGCGACCGAGTAGACGGCCTGCGCGGGGAAGCAGGGGTCCGGGTCGAACTCCCACGCACCCCCTCGGCGGCGCCCGAGGAACAGGCCCTTCCTGGTGCCCACGGCGAGCAGTACCTCGGTCATGCCGACCACCTCCGCGGCGTCTTCGTCGACGCCTTGAGTCCTGGTGTCCGCCGACGCCCCGGTGGCGTCTCGGTGACGGATGTCGGCCAGTCTGCACCCCGGCACTGACAGTCTCCCGCGTACCGAGCGGACTGCGGGCCGTGGACGGACAAGGGCGCAGCTCAGAGGGGTTGTGCGGGCGACAGCGCGCGCCCCAGGACGGTGTCGAGCCCCGCGTCGTCGGGCAGGGTGCCGAAGGCGTGTCCCCAGTCGCCGCCCAGCCGGCTCGCGCAGAAGGCGTCGGCGACCGCGGGCGGGGCGTGCCGCACCAGCAGCGCGCCCTGGAGGGTGAGCGCCAGCAGCTCCACCAGCCGGCGGGCCCCGGCCGGGCGGGCGGCGGCCAGGCCGTCCTTGAGCCGGACCACGGCCGCGTCCAGCCGGGTGTCTCCGCCCCTGGCCAGGGCGAGTTCGGCGAACAGCGCGTCGGCGGTGTGCGGTTCGCGGCCCAGCGCCCGCAGCACGTCCAGGGCGTTGACGTTGCCCGAGCCCTCCCAGATCGACAGCAGCGGGGCCTCGCGGTAGTGCCGGGGCATGCCGGAGTCCTCGACGTAGCCGTTGCCGCCGAGGCACTCCAGGGCCTCCGCGGTGAAGGCGGGTCCCCGCTTGGTCACCCAGTACTTGCCCGCGGCGGTGGCGATCCGCCGGAACGCCGCCTCCCCGGCGTCCCCGCGCACCGCGCGGTCGGCCGCCCCGGCCAGCCGCAGCGCGAGCGTCGTCGCGGCCTCCGACTCCAGCGCCAGGTCGGCCAGGACGTTGCGCATCAGCGGCTGGTCGAGCAGCCGGGCCCCGAAGGCGGTGCGGTGGCGTGCGTGGTGACCGGCCTCCACGAGCGTCTTGCGCATCAGTGTCGCCGTCGACATCACACAGTCCAGGCGGGTGCAGTTGACCATCTCGATGATGGTCTTGACGCCCTGCCCCCCGGGCCCGACCAGCCAGGCCACCGTCCCGTCGAACTCCGGCTCGGACGACGCGTTGGACCGGTTGCCGAGCTTGTCCTTCAGACGCTGGACGCGGAAGGTGTTGCGGGTGCCGTCGGGCAGCACCCGCGGCACCAGGAAGCAGGACAGACCGTCGGGCGCCTGGGCCAGCACCAGGAACACGTCGCACATCGGCGCCGACGTGAACCACTTGTGCCCGCGCAGCGTGTACACGCCGGGCTCCGCGGTCGGCGTCGCCACCGTGGTGTTGGTCCGGACGTCCGAGCCGCCCTGCTTCTCGGTCATCCCCATCCCGGCGAGCAGACCCCGCTTCTCCGTCGGCGTCCTGAGTCCCGGGTCGTACGCGCGGCCGGTGAGCAGCGGCTCGTACACCGCGGCCAGTTCCGGCTGCCGGCGCAGCGCGGGGACGGCGGCGTACGTCATCGACGTCGGGCACCCGTGGCCGGCTTCCGTGTGCCCCCACACGAGTCCGCCCGCCGTCCGCGCCACGTGCGCGCCGGGCCGGTCGTCCGCCCACGGCGCGCCGGCCAGCCCCTCGCCGACCGCCACCCGCATCAGATGGTGCCAGCTCGGGTGGTACTCGACCTCGTCGATCCGGTTGCCGTACCGGTCGTGGGTGCGCAGCACCGGCTCGTGCCGGTTGGCCAGGTCGCCCCACTCCTGCGCCTCGACGCTGCCGGCCCGCCGGCCGAGGCGCCGCAGATCCTCCACGGCCCAGCCCGCGCCCTCCCGGCGCACCCCCTCCAACAGGGCGGTGTCGTCGGAGGCGTCGTAGGGGGCGAGGGGTGGCGGCTGGTTGGTGACGTCGTGCGTGGCGCGGCCCGCCGGTTCCGCGGAGGCTCCGGACACGGACGCTCCGGCCGCCGCGTACGGCTCGTGCTGCTCGTACGGCTCGTGCTGCTTGTGCGCGAGAGTCGCCATGACGCGAGTGTTGCACTCCGACTGCGGCCGCAGCAACAGTGCAATACGGGGGCGCACGTACAGTACGTGTCCATGCGCATCGACGACCCCGTGTCCGACGCCGGGCCGGTACTGCGCCCGCTCTCCGCGCGGTCGGTCCTGCTCAGCCTGCTCCTGGGTACGCACCCGCCCGAGCTGCCGGTACGGGAACTGGTGCGGCACGCCGAGCGGTTCGACGTCGGCGGGTCCACCGCGCGGGCGGCGCTCAGCCGGATGGCGGCCGCCGGAGACCTGCGGCGCACGGCCACCGGCTACCGGCTCAGCGAGCGGCTCGTGGAGCGGCAGCGGCGCCAGGACGAGGCGGTGCACCCGCGCACGCGCGCGTGGGACGGCGACTGGGAGATGGTCGTCATCACCGCGACCGGGCGCGGCCCGGCCGAACGCGCCGAACTACGGACCCGGCTGACCGGGCTCCGGCTCGCCGAACTCCGGGAGGGTGTGTGGCTGCGCCCCGCCAATCTGCGCCGTCCGCTGCCCGTCGCACTGGACGCGGTGGCGCAGCACTACACCGCGCGGCCGGAGCGGCCCGCCCGCGAACTCGCCGCCGCGCTGTGGCCGCTGGACGGCTGGGCGGCGACGTCCCGCGCGCTGCTCG
>NZ_JAVRHI010000087.1:0-20558 GCF_034105845.1 Streptomyces sp. CRN 30
TAGTTGCCCTGACCCGGCGAACCGAACACACCGGCCGCCGACGAGAACAGCACGAACAGCTCCAGCTCACGACCACGCGTCGCCTCATGCAGATACCACGCGGCATCCACCTTCGGCCGCAGCACCGACTCCAACCGCTCCGCAGTCAGACCCGTCACCACACCGTCGTCCACCGCACCCGCCGCGTGCACGACACCACGTAGATCCGGGAGCCCCGCCAACAACCCCTCCACCGCCGCACGGTCGGCCACGTCACAGGCCACCACCCGCGCCTCGGCACCCAGCTCGACCAGCTGGTCCACCAGCCCACGGGCTCCCGGCGCCAGTTCACCGCGCCGGCTGACCAGTACCAGGTCACGCACGCCGTGCACGGCGACCAGGTGCCGCGCCACCGCGGCACCCACCACGCCCGTGCCGCCCGTCACCAGCACCGAACCCTCGCCCGACCACGACACACCACCGCCGGAAGCGGCAGCGGCGTCGGGGCGGGTGAGCAGCGGGACGAACGCGGTGTCCGCGCGCAGTGCGATCTCCGGTTCGCCCTCGGTCACGGCGGCGGCCAGGACGGCGGGGGACGCGTCGGCGGGCTCGCCGTCGGTGTCCACCAGCAGGAAACGGTCCGGGTGTTCGGACTGGGCGGAGCGCAGCAGTCCGTGTACGGGGGCCTGCACCGGGTCGGGCAGTTCCCCGGGCGCGATACCGACGGCGCCACGGGTCAGCACGGCGAGCCGGGCCCGCGCGGGCCTCTCCTGGGCGAGCCACTCCTGGACCCGGGCCAGCACGGCGCCGGTCAGGGCGTGGGCCGCGGCCGGTACGTCCGCGGCGGCGGGCAGGCCCTGGCCCGTGCAGTCGAGCAGGACCAGCTCGGAGTCGTCCGCGAGGACCTCGGCGAGCGGGACGCCCGGGTTCCAGAGGGCGGTGCGCGGTGCCGCGGAGGTCGCGGGCCGCCAGGCGTCCCAGCGCGGGACGTACAGCGACCGGTTGGGGACCGCGCGCACGTCGGCGGCGGAGAGCGGGCGCAGGACCAGCTCGTCCACGGAGGCGACGGGCGTGCCCGCGGCGTCCGTGGCCAGCAGCCGTACGCCGTCTCCTCCGGCCGCGGTCAGGCGGACGCGCAGCGAGGTGGCGCCGTCGGTCCAGGTCTGTACGCCGGACCAGGCGAACGGCAGGCGCACGGTGTCCTCGACGCCGAAGAGACCGCCCGGGCCCATGGCGTGGAGGGCGGCGTCGAGGAGGGCGGGGTGGGCGAGGAAGGAGTCGGCGGCCGCCTCTTCGGGCAGGGCCACTTCGGCGAACACCTCGTCGCCGCGGCGCCAGACGGACTGCAGGCCCTGGAAGGCGGGGCCGTACTCGTAGCCGCGCTCGAACAGCGCGCCGTAGAAGTCGCCCATCTCGACGGAGGCGGCACCGGCGGGCGGCCAGGCGCCCTGGAGGCCGGTGAACTCTTCCGGCTGCTGTGGCTGTTCAGCCGTCAGGATGGCGGTGGCGTGCCGGATCCACTCGGCGGGATCCGCCTGGTCGGCGGTGCCGGTCCGGGAGTGGATGGTGGCGGTCCGCGCGCCCGACTCGTCCGCCTCGGCGACCTGGACCTGAAGGGTGACGCCGGTGTCCGCGGTGAGGGTGAGGGGGCGCTCCAGGGTGAGCTCCCGCACCCGGCCGCAGCCGCTCTCCCGGCCCGCGGCGAGCGCGAGTTCGAGGAAGGCGGTGCCCGGCAGGAGCACGGTCTCCATGAGTGCGTGGTCGGCCAGCCAGGGGTGGGTCGGCAGGGAGATCCTGCCCGTGAAGACGGCCGCGCCGGACTCGGCGGGGATCGTGGCGGCGGCGAGCAGCGGGTGGGCGACGGGGTCGAGCCCGATGCCCGCGGCGTCCCCGGTGTTCGCGGGGCCCTCCATCCAGAAGCGGCGCCGCTGGAAGGGGTACGTCGGCAGCTCGGCCGCCTCGGTCAGGTCGGCCGTGGACGCGGCGGCCGCGCCGTCCAGGAAGGTGTCCCAGTGGATGTCGGCGCCGCGGGTCCACAGCGTGGCGGCGGCGCGGGTCAGGGCGGTGCTCTCGTCCTGGTCGCGGCGGAGCGTCCCGGAGACGACCACGTCGTCGCGGCCCACGGCGGCCGCGAGGTCCTCGATGGCGGGGGCGATCACCGGGTGCGGGCTGATCTCGACGAACGTGTCGATGCCGCCGTCCAGGAGCGCGGTGACCGTCTCGGCGAACCGCACGGGCTCGCGCAGGTTCCGGTACCAGTACCGGGCGTCGGCCTGGCCCTCCGTGAGCGGTTCCACGGTCACCGACGAGTGCATCGGCACGGTCCCCGCACGGGGCGCGACCGGCTCGGCGACCTGGAGGAGCCGGTCGCGGATGCTCTCGACGTGCGGGGTGTGGGAGGCGTAGTCGACCGGGATGGTGCGGGCACGGACGCCCGCGGCCTCGGCGGCCTCGGAGACCTCGGCGAGCGCCTCGGGGGCGCCGGCGACGACGGTCGCGCCGGGGCCGTTGACGGCGGCCACCCACACGCCCTCGCGTCCGTCGATGAGTTCGGCGGCGCGCTCGGCGGAGGCGGCGAGGGAGACCATGCCGCCCTGGCCCGCGAGGTCCTCGGCGATGGTGCGGCTGCGCAGCGCGACCAGGCGCGCACCGTCCTCCAGCGAGAGGATGCCGGCGGCGCAGGCGGCGGCGATCTCGCCCTGCGAGTGGCCCGCCACGACGTCGGGGGTGACGCCCGCGGCCTGCCAGACCCTGGCGAGGGAGACCATGACGGCCCACAGCGCGGGCTGCACCACGTCGACGCGCTTCAGGGCCCCTTCGTCCCCGAGGACGTCGAGCAGCCGCCAGTCGGTGTGCGGCGCGAGCGCGTCGGCGCACGCGCGCAGGGCGTCGGCGAAGACCGGCGAGGACTTGAGCAGTCCGGTGGCCATGCCGGTCCACTGGGCGCCCTGGCCGGGGAAGACGAAGGCGACCTTGGCGCCGGCGCGTGCGGTGCCGTGCACCAGGCCGGGCGCGTCCGCCGTGCCGTCGGCGAGCGCGGCGAGGGCCGCGGGGCGCTCGTCGCCGAAGACGACGGCGCGGTGGGCGAAGGAGGCACGGGTGCGGACCAGCGCGGCGGCGACGGCGTCCGCGTCGGGGGCGTCGGCGGCGGCGAGGAAGGTGCGCAGCCGGGCGCCCTGGCCGTGCAGCGCGGCGTCGTTCTTGGCGGACAGCGGCCAGGGCCCCGCGACGCCGGTGAGGACCGGGGTCGCCGCGTCGCCCGCGGAGGGCTCGTCGCTCCCCGACGCCTCCAGTTCCTCGCGCTCGGGGGCCTGCTCGAGGATGACGTGGGCGTTGGTGCCGCTGATGCCGAACGAGGACACCGCGGCACGCCGCGGCCTGCCCGTCTCGGGCCAGGCGACGGCCTCGGTCACCAGCTCGACGGCGCCCGCCGTCCAGTCGACGTGCGGGGTGGGCTCGTCCACGTTCAGGGTGGGCGGCACCACGCCGTGCTGCAGGGCGAGCACCATCTTGATGACGCCCGCGACGCCGGCCGCCGACTGTGTGTGGCCGATGTTGGACTTCACCGAGCCGAGCAGCAGCGGCTTGTCCGCGGGGCGGTCCTGGCCGTACGTGGCGAGCAGCGCCTGGGCCTCGATCGGGTCGCCCAGGGTCGTGCCGGTGCCGTGCGCCTCCACCACGTCCACGTCGGACGCGGCGAGGCCCGCGTTGGCGAGCGCCTGCCGGATGACCCGCTGCTGCGAGGGCCCGTTGGGCGCCGTCAGGCCGTTGGACGCGCCGTCCTGGTTGACCGCGGAACCGCGGATGACGGACAGGACGCGGTGGCCGTTGCGGCGGGCGTCCGAGAGCCGCTCGACGAGCAGCACGCCGACGCCCTCGCCCCAGGCGGTGCCGTCGGCCGCGGCCGCGAAGGCCTTGACACGGCCGTCCTGGGAAAGCCCGCGCTGCTTGCTGAACTCGGTGAAGGCGGCCGGCGTCGCCATCACCATCACGCCGCCCACCACGGCCAACGAGCTCTCCTTGCTGCGCAGCGACTGCGCGGCGAGGTGCAGCGCGGTCAGCGAGGAGGAACAGGCGGTGTCGACGGTGACGGCGGGCCCCTCGAACCCGTACGAGTAGGAGAGGCGGCCGGAGAAGATGCTGGAGGCGCTGCCGGTCAGCAGGTAGCCCTCACTGTCCTGCGTGGTGTCCACGTTCGAGCCGTAGCCGGACAGGACGCCGCCGACGAAGACCCCCGCGCTCTCGCCGCGCAGCGTGCCCGGGTCGATCCCGGCCCGCTCGAACGCCTCCCAGGAGGCCTCCATGAGTACCCGCTGCTGCGGGTCCATGGCGAGGGCCTCGCGCGGGGATATCTCGAAGAACTCGGCGTCGAAGTCCGCGGCGCCGTCGATGAACCCGCCCTTGCGGATGTACGAGCTGCGCGGGCGCAGTCCCTCCGGGTCGTAGAGGGCCCCCAGATCCCACCCGCGGTCCGCGGGGAAGTCCGCGATGCCCACGCGCCCTTCGGCGACCAGCTCCCACAGGTCCTCGGGGGTCCGCACCCCACCGGGGAACCGGCAGCTCATGCCGATGACGGCGAGCGGCTCACGGGCGGCCTCCTCGACGGCGCGCAGCCGTGTGTAGGAGTCGCGGGCGTCGGCGACCGCCTGCTTCAGGTACTCGCGGAGCTTCTGCTCGTTCGACATCAGTCCTCTTCCGGTCCGGCGGATTCAGTCAGCAGGTGGATTCGCATGGCGGCGGGGTGGCCCGCCTGCCGGTCAGCTGGACCATGGCCTGTTGTCCATGAGCTCGAAGAGTTCCGCGTCGGTCACGTCGGTCAGACTGGCCGAGTCGCTCACGGCCTCGCTCCCGGTCCACTTCGCGAGTACCGACCGCAGCCGCACGGTGAGGTTCGCGCGCCTCGGGTCGTCCTCGGTGACCTCGTCGAGCAGCGCCTCCAGGGCGGTGAGCCGGCTCGCGGCGAGCGCGGCCGGGTCGATCTCCGGAAGCAGTTGCTGCTTGAGGTGGGCTGCGACGGCCGCGGGCGTGGGGTGGTCGAACAGCACGGTGACCGAGAGCCGCAGACCGGTGGCGGCGTTGAGCCGGTTACGCAGCTCGACGGTGGTGAGCGAGTCGAAGCCGAGGTTCTTGAACGGCCGCTCGGCGCCCACGGTCTCGATGTCCTCGTGGCCGAGGACCACCGAGGCCTGCCGGCGCACCTCCTCGATGAGCAGCTCCTCGCACTCCTTCGGGGACAGCCGCGCCAGTCGCTCGGCGAACCCGCCCCCTGCCCCGGTGTCCGCGGCGGCGGACACCGTCCGCTTGGCGGGGGCCTTGACCAGGCCGCGCAGCAGGGGCGCGACGTCGCCGGTGAACCGGGAGGGATCCAGCTGCACGGGGACGGTGTGGGTGTGGTTGTCGCCGGTGGCGGCGTCGAAGAGGGCGAGACCGTCGGCGGTGGACAGGGCGCGGACACCGGTACGCGCCATCCGGTCGAGGTCGGCCTGGTCGAGCTCGCCGGTGATGCCGCTGGTCTGCGCCCACAGCCCCCAGGACAGGGACTGTGCGGGCAGTCCGAGGCGACGGCGGTGGTGCGCGAGGCCGTCCAGGAAGGCGTTGGCCGCGGCGTAGTTGGCCTGGCCGGGCGCGCCGAACACTCCGGAGGCGGAGGAGAACAAGGCGAACAGGGCGAGGTCCTTGTCGCGGGTGAGCTCGTGCAGGTGCCAGGCGGCGTCGGCCTTGGGGCGCAGCACCGTGTCGAACCGCTCGCGGTTCAGGGCCGTGATCACTCCGTCGTCGATGACGCCCGCGGCATGCACCACGCCCCGCAGGTCGTCGATGCCGTCCAACAGGCGTACGAGGTCGGCTCGTTCGGCGGCGTCGCAGGCCACGACGCGGGCGGTGGCGCCGAGTCCGGCGAGCTCCGCGAGGAGTTCGGCGGCACCGGGCGCCTCGGGGCCGCGGCGGCTGGTGAGCACCAGGTCCCTGACGCCGTACCGCTCGGCCAGGTGCCGGGCCACGGAGGCGCCGATGGAGCCGGTGCCGCCGGTGACCAGGACGGTGCCGTCCAGGGTCGCCGTGGGAATGGTGAGGGCGACCTTGCCGACGTGCTTGGCCTGGCTGAGGTAGCGGAAGGCCTCGGGCGCCCGGCGGGTGTCCCAGGTGGTCACCGGCAGCGGGGAGAGCACGCCCTCCTCGAAGAGCTGCGCGAGGTGGGTGAGCATCTCGCCGATGCGCTCGGCGCCCGCCTCGCCGAGGTCGAAGGAGCGGTAGAACGTGCCGGGCCAGGAGGCGTTGACGGCCTCCGGCTCACGGATGTCGGTCTTGCCCATCTCGATGAACCGGCCCTCGGGTACCAGGAGGTCGAGCGAGGCGTCGGTGAACTCCCGGGCCAGGCAGTTGAGGACGACGTCGACGCCCCGGCCGCCGCTCGCGGCGCGGAAGGTCTCGGCGAAGTCCAGGGTGCGCGAGGAGGCGAGGCGTTCGGCGGGGATGCCGGAGGCGCGCACGGTCGGCCACTTGGGCTCGCTGGCGGTGGCGTACACCTCGATGCCCCAGTGGCGTGCGAGCTGGACGGCGGCCATGCCGACGCCGCCGGCCGCGGCGTGGACGAGCAGCGACTCGCCCTCCTTGACGCGGGCGAGGTCCTGCAGCGCGTAGTAGGCCGTGAGGAACACGGTGGGCACGGCGGCGGCCTGGGCGAACGACCACCCGGTGGGAACCGGCGCGATGGTGCGGGCGTCGGTGACGGCCAGCGGTCCCGCGTACGAGCCGGACAACAGGCCCATGACGCGGTCGCCGACACGAACGCCGGTGACGCCGGGGCCGACCTCGGTGACGAAGCCCGCGCCCTCGGAGCCGAAGGCCATCTCGGTGAAGGACTTGGCGACGTCGACCACGCCGAGGGCGAGCAGGACGTCGCGGAAGTTCACGCCGGTCGCCCGGACCTCGACGCGCACCTGGCCGTCGGCCAGCGGCGCCTCGGCCGCTGGGCATGACACGAGCCGCAGTCCTTCGAGGGTGCCGCTGCCGTCCACGTCGAGGCTCCACGCGCCGTCGGCGGGCGGGACGAGGGTGTCTGCGGGCACCACGCGGGCGAGCCGGGGCACCAGCGGGGCGCCCGCGCGCACCACGCTCTCCGTCTCCCCCGCGGCCACGGCGGCGGCGACGGTGGCGGGCAGGGCGGCGGCCGAGCGGGCGTCGCCGTCCAGGTCGATCTGGACGATCCTGCCGGGATTCTCGGAGCAGGCCGAGCGCACCACGCCGCGGACCGCGGACTGCACCGGGTCGGTGCTGTCACCGGGCACCGCGGCGGCTCCGCCACGGGTGACGACCGCGAGGGTGGCGGCCACGGTCTCCTCGGCGGCGAGCCAGGCCTGCAGCGCGTCGAGGACGGCACCGGTCACCTCGCGGGTGGCGGCCAAGGTGTCGTCGCCGCCCGCGGGCACGGGCAGCAACACCACGCCGGGCAGTTCCTCACCGGTGCGTACGGTCTCCTGGAGCGCGGCGAGGTCGGCGAACCGGACGGCTCCCTCGGCGCCTCCGGCTAGGTCGGCCGCGCTCCCGAGCACGGCCGGGCTCTGCCCGGACTGTGCGGGGGCCTCGGGCAACGGGACCCAGTCGAGGTGGAACAAGCCGTCCACGCGCGGCCGTTCGCGGACGTCGGCATCAGCCACGGGCCGCGAGGTGAGCTCGTCGACAGTGAGCACGGGCAGGCCCGCGGAGTCGGTCATCGTCAGGGACAGCGAGCCGGCAGCATTCGGGGTGAGCCGGACGCGGGCCGCGGTGGCTCCGGTGGCATGCAGGCGTACCCCACCGAAGGAGAACGGCAGCCTCGGCTCGACACCGCTGTCCTGGTCGAGGGCGGTGGCGATCTGGCTGTGCAGGGCCGCGTCGACCAGCGCCGGGTGCACGCCGAAGCGGGCTGCGTCCGCGCCGCCCCGCTCGTCCAGGGCGACCTCGGCGAGGAGTTCGTCGCCGCGCCGCCACAGGGCGCGCAGCCCCTGGAAGACGGGGCCGTAGGCGTAGCCCCACTCGGTCAGCCGCTCGTACAGGCCCTCGACCGGAACCGGCGTGGCGTCGGCCGGCGGCCAGGCGGACTGCTCGGCCACGGGCGCGGCGGCGGGCTCCGCGGTCAGGGTGCCACTGGCGTGGCCCGTCCACTCCTGCGCGCCACCGTCGGCACCGGCGGGGCGGGAGAAGATCCGCACCTGACGGGCACCGGCCTGGTCGGCCTCGCCGACGGTGACCTGGACGTCGGCGCCGGGTCCTTCGGCGGCCAGGGCCAGCGGACTCTCCAAAACGAGTTCGGCGACCTGGTCACACCCCACGTACTCGCCCGCACGCAGGGCGAGTTCGACCAGAGCGGTACCGGGCACGAGGACCCGGCCGAGGACCTGGTGGTCGGCGAGCCAGGGATGGGTGCGGGTGGAGATCCTGCCGGTGAGTACGTAGCGGTCGCCGTCGGCGGCCTCGACGCCCGCGGACAGCAGCGGGTGCCCCACGAGGGAGAGCCCGGCGCCGGAGACGTCGGCCGCGCCGCCGGTACCCGCGGGGAGCCAGTAGCGGCGGCGCTGAAAGGCGTAGGTGGGCAGGTCGACGACGCCGGTGGCGTCGGTGCCGTACACCGCGCCCCAGTCGACGTGGACGCCGCCGGTCCACAGCTGGGCCAGGGAGGTCAGGAGCCTGCGGGTGCCGCCGTCGTTCCTGCGCAGGGTGCCGGTGACGGTGGCGGCGCGGGCGCCTGCCGGCTGGTTCGCGACCGTGTCCTGGACCGCGGTCATCAGGACCGGGTGCGGGCTGACCTCCAGGAAGGCGGTGTTGCCCTCGTCCAGGAGCAGCTGGACGGTCTCGTGGAAGCGGACGGGCTCGCGCAGGTTGCGGTACCAGTACTCGGCGTCGAGCGTCTCGCCGGGCACGGGCCCGGCGGTGACGGTCGAGTACATCGGGGTGTCCCCGGCGCGCGGGGCGACCGGCGCGGCCAGGTCGAGGAGCTGTTCGCGCACCCGCTCGGTGTGCGGGGTGTGGGACGCGTACTCGATGCCGACCTTCCGCGGCCGCAGCCCGGCGGCCTCGGCCTCGGCGGTCACCTCGGCGAGCGCGTCGAGGTCGCCGGCCACGACGGTGGACTCGGGGCCGTTGGCCGAGGCGATCCACACTCCGGCCCGGCCCCCGATGAGCGCGGCGGCCTGCTCGGGCGTCGCGGAGAGCGAGTACATGGCGCCCTTGCCCGACAGGTGCTCGTTGAACACCCGGCTGCGCAGGGCCACGAGGCGGGCGCCGTCCGCCAGCGACAGCGCACCGGCCGCGCAGGCGGCGGCGATCTCGCCCTGCGAGTGGCCGACGACAGCGGCGGGCACGACGCCCAGGGAGCGCCACAGCCGCGCGAGGGAGACCATGACGGACCACAGCACGGGCTGGACGACGTCGTCGCGCTCCAGCTTCTCGCCACTGCGCAGCAGTTCGACCGGGTCCCAGTCGAGGTGTTGGGCCAGCGCGTCGGCGCACTCGCGCATGGCCTCGGCGAACACCGGGGACGCGGCCATGAGGTCGACGGCCATGCCCGTCCACTGGGAGCCCTGGCCGGGGAAGACGAACACCACCTTGGCGTCGGACGAGGTGGCCTCGCCCGTCACGACGTGCGCGGAGGTCTCCTGTCCGGCGACGGCGTCGAGGCCGGACAGCAGACCGTCCCGCTCCCCCGACAGGACGACGGCACGGTGCCGCAACGCGGTGCGGTGCAGAGCGAGCGCGCGGCCGGTGCCGAGGACGTCCACGGCGGGGTCGGCGGCGAACCCGTGCAGCCGGGACGCCTGTTCACGCAGTGCACCAGGGGTGTGGCCCGAGACGACCCACGGCACGGTGGCGCCGTGCGCGGCGAGCGGCGCGGGTGTTCCGGGAGGTACTGCGGCGGAATCGGCCTCGACGACCTCGTCCTGGAACTGCTCCAAGATCACGTGGGCGTTGGTTCCGCTCACGCCGAACGCGGAGACGCCCGCGCGGCGCGGCTGCCCGGTGCTCGGCCAGTCGGTGACCTCGGTGACGAGGCGGACGTCGCCCGTTCTCCAGTCGACGTGCGGGGTGGGCTCGTCCACGTTCAGGGTTGGCGGCACGATGCCGTGCTGGAGGGCGAGCACGGTCTTGATGACGCCGGCCACGCCCGCGGCGGCCGCCGTGTGGCCGATGTTGGACTTCACGGAACCGAGCAGCAGCGGGCGGCCTTCGGGGCGGTCCTGGCCGTACGTGGCGAGCAGGGCCTGGGCCTCGATCGGGTCGCCGAGCGTGGTGCCGGTACCGTGCGCCTCGACGACGTCGACCTCGGCGGCCGCCAGACGGGCGGTGCCGAGCGCCTGGCGGATGACGCGCTGCTGCGCGGGACCGTTGGGCGCGGTCAATCCGTTGGACGCGCCGTCCTGGTTGACGGCGGAGCCGCGCAGCACGGCGAGGACGCGGTGTCCGTTGCGGCGGGCGTCGGAGAGCCGTTCGACGAGCAGTACGCCGACTCCCTCGCCCCAGGCGGTGCCGTCGGCCGCGGCGGCGAACGCCTTGACGCGGCCGTCCAAGGCGAGGCCCTGCTGCTTGGTGAACTCGGTGAACATGCTGGGCGTCGACATGATCGTCACGCCGCCCGCGAGGGCCATCGTGCACTCGCCCTTGCGCAGTGCGTGCGCGGCCAGGTGCAGCGCGACCAGGGAGGACGAGCAGGCCGTGTCGATGGTGAGCGCCGGGCCCTCGAAGCCGAAGGTGTAGGCGATGCGGCCGGAGGCGACGCTCGCGGCGTTGCCGATGCCCATGAAGCCGGCCAGCTCGGGCTGGTTGTTGCCGAGCATCAGGGTGGCGTAGTCCTGGCCGTTGGTGCCGACGAACACACCGGTCCTGCTGCCGCGCAGCGCCCTGGAATCGATCCCGGCCCGCTCGATGGCCTCCCAGGAGGTCTCCAGGAGGAGGCGCTGCTGCGGATCCATGGCCAGGGCCTCGCGCGGCGAGATCCCGAAGAAGTCCGCGTCGAAGTCAGGGGCGTCGTGCAGGAACGCAGCGGCGCGGGTGGCCGATCCTGCCTCCTGACCGGGGCCGCCCTCGAAGAGCGCGGCCAGGTCCCAGCCGCGGTCCGTGGGGAACTCGCCGACGCCGTCGGCCCCCTGGAGCACCAGCTTCCACAGCTCCTCGGGGGAGCGGACGCCGCCGGGGAACCGGCAGCCCATCCCCACGATGGCGATGGGCTCCCGCTCGGCGTCCTCGACCTCGCGCAGCCGGCCGCGGACCTTGTGCAGGTCGGCGCTGACCCGCTTGAGGTAGTCGAGGGTCTTGTCCTCATCCATGGTGGATCCCGATCCCATTCGTGTGTCTCGCCGCCTTACGCCTTGCCGCTCGCCGCTCGTGCGCGCGGTACCGCCGGTGTGCGCCGGCTCGTTGGTGCCGCCGGGCCTGCTGTCGTTCACAGGCCCAGCTCGTTCTCGATGAAGTCGAAGACCTCGTCGCGCGACGCGGACCGCAGGTGCTCGGCCGCCGCCTCGCGGGGCGCGTCCGAGGACCAGCGCTCCACCAGGGCCGTCAGCCTGGCCAGGACGTCCGGTGAGGGGGCGGCCTGCGCCGCGACCGCGGCGAGCCTGCCCTCGAGACGGTCGATCTCGGCGAGCACGGACTTCTCCGACAGTTCGTCCTCGCCCAGTTCGGAGCGCAGGTGCTCCGCGAGCTCGGCCGGGGTGGGGTAGTCGAAGATCGAGGTGGCCGACAGGGCGAGCCCGGTGGCCCCGGTCAGCCGGTTGCGGAATTCGACCGCCGCGAGCGAGTCGAAGCCCACGTCGCGGAACGGCTTGTCCGCCTCGACCGCCGCGATCCCCGTGTGTCCGAGCACGGCCGCCGCGTGCGTACGCACCAGCTCGGTGAGCGCCTGCTGCCGCTCGGCGCCGGAGAGCCCGGAAAGGCGTCGGACGAGCTCGGCGGCTCCGTCCTCGGCGGGCTCGGCAGGTGCCTGCGCCCGCACGGCCTCGGGGATGTCGGAGAGCAGGGTGCTGGGCCTCGTCGAGGTGTACGACAGGGCGAACTTCTCCCACTCGACGTCGGCCACCGTCAGGCAGGTCACCCGCTGGTCGATCGCGTGCCGGAGCAGGGCCAGCGCAGTGTCGGGTGCGAGCGCCCGCACGCCGCGTCGGCGCAGGTGCGCCTCGGCGTCGCCCTGGGCCGCCATGCCGCCCTCGCCCCACGGCCCCCACGCCACCGAGGTGGCGACGGCGCCGCGCGCCCTGCGCCGTTGGGCGAGCGCGTCGAGGTAGGCGTTGGCGGCTCCGTAGGCACCCTGTCCCGCACCGCCCCAGACGCCGGCGGTGGAGGAGAACAGCACGAACGCGTCCAACTCCGTGTCGGCGAAAGCCTCGTCGAGGTGGCGTGCGCCGTCGGCCTTGCCCGCGCTGATGGCGGTCACGTCGTGCGCTTCCGTCTCGTCGATGCGGCTGGACTGGGCGACGCCCGCGGTGTGCAGCACCGACGTGACGCGCACGCCGTCGGCGGCGAGCTCGTCGAGCAGCGCGTCCAGCGCGCCGCGGTCGGCGACGTCGCACGCGGCGATGGTCACCCTGGCGCCCAGGCCGGTCAGTTCGGCTTCCAGGGCCGCGGCCTCGGGGGCCTCGCGGCCCCTGCGGCTGGTGAGCACCAGGTGCTCCGCGCCCGAGCGCGCCAGCCAGCGGGCCACGTGGGCGCCCAGGGCGCCGGTGCCTCCGGTGACCAGGACCGCGCCGCGCGGGGTCCAGGCATCGTCCCCCGCCGTGACCGCGAGCGGGGCGCTGCGCAGCCGCCGGGCGAGGAGGCCGCCGACGCGCAGCGCCACCTGGTCCTCGCCGGTGGTCCCGGCCAGGACGGCACCCAGCCGTGCGGCGTCCCTCGCCCCGAACTCCTCGGGCAGGTCGACGAGACCGCCCCAGCGCTCCGGGTGCTCCAGGGCCGCCACACGGCCGAGGCCCCAGACCTGAGCCTGGTCCGGCCGGGCCTCCTCGGTGGCGGCGACGGCGACCGCGCCCCGGGTGACGCACCACAGGGGCGCCGTTACGTCCGCATCGCCGAGGGCACGCACCAGCGCGTGGGTGGCGGCCAACGGCCAGGCGTCGGCCTGGCCCTCGGCCAGCGCGAGGAGGGACAGCACGCCGCGCACGGACGTGTCCTCGAGCGCGGCACGGAGCCGCTCGGCGAGGGCTTCGGGGTCCGCGGCGCCCGCCGGGTCGGCGGTGACGTCCACGGTCACGATGTCGAGGCCCTGCCGTTCGAGGGCCGCGGCCCACTCGGCGGCCACCGCACCGCCCGCGGTGATCTGCAGCCAGGTGCCGGTCGGCTGTGCGGCCGGCTCGGCGACGGGGCGCCAGTGCACGTCGTAGCAGAGCTCGCCGAGGTCCGAACGCTCCCTGGACCTGCGGCGCCAGTCGGCGAGGACCGGCAGGATCTGTCGCAGCGGCGCCTGCCGCTCCTCCTCGTCGACGCCCAGGGTGCGGGCCAGGACGTCCATGTCCTCGCCCTCCACCGCGGACCAGAAGGCCTGGTCGACCTCGGAGGTGTGCTTCTCGTCGGCGGCGGGGGCGTCCAGCCAGTAGCGCTGCCGGTCGAAGGCGTACGTGGGCAGGTCGACCCGGCGTCCGGGACGCAACGTCGGCCAGGTCACCCGGGTGCCGCGGCTGTACAGCCGCGCCAACCCCTGCACGAACGAAGCCAGTTCACCCTGACTCACCCGCACCGAAGGAACAGCGACCACGCCTTCACCACGGCCCTGCACCAGACCACTGAGCACGGCTTCGGGACCGACCTCCACGAACTCCGTCACGCCCCGCTCGACCAGGCACTCCACACCGTCGGCGAACCTCACCGCCTCCCGGGCATGACGCACCCAGTACGCCACGTCCGTCAGCTCACCGGTACCGGCGACCTCGCCGGTCACGTTCGACACCACGGGAATGCTCGGCTCGTCGAAGGACACCTCACGCAGAACCGCGGCGAACTCCTCCAGCACCGGCTCCACCAGCGGCGAGTGGAACGCCTGGGTCACCCGCAGTCGGCGCGTACGGCACCCGGCGGCCTGCGCCAGCTCGGCCACCCGCCCGACCGCGGCCTCGGCACCCGAAATCACGCAGGACGACGGCCCGTTCACCGCGCCGAGCGATACCTGATCACCAGCCGAGGCCTCCGTGATCCACTCCCCTGCCTGCTCCTCCGAGGCTTCCAGGGAGACCATCACGCCACCGGCGGGCAGCGCCTGCATCAGACGGCCGCGGGCAGCGACCACGCGGACCGCGTCCTCGAGCGACCACACACCCGCCACATGAGCGGCGGCCAACTCGCCCACCGAGTGGCCCATCACGTAGTCGGGACGGACCCCCGACCGCTCCAGCAGCCGGAACAGCGCCACCTCGAAGGCGAACAGGCCCGTCTGCGTATAGACCGTCTCGTCGATCAGAGACGCGGTGTCCGAGCCCTCCTCGGCCCACAACACCTCACGCAACGGCACCTCCGACAACCGGTCGAAGGCACCGCACACCTCCTCGAACACCTCACCGAAACCAGGGAGCGCCACCAACTCGCGTCCCATACCGACCCGCTGAGAACCCTGGCCCGAGAACATCAGGGCCATGGACCGTCCCGACTTGGCGCGGTCGAGGACGGCGTGTGCGGCGGGCTCGCCGGAGATGACGGCGTCCAGGGCGCGCAGGAGCTCCTCGCGGGTGCGGCCGGTGACCACTGCGCGGTGCTCCATGGCGGACCGTGCGGACAGCAGCGACCAGGCGATGTCCGTGTCGGACGCCTCCGTGGCGGCCGCGAACTCCCGCAGCCGTGCGGCTTGTCCGCGCAGCCCGGTGGCGGAGCGGGCGGAGAGCGCCCAGGGCACGACGCCGTCGGCCACGGGCTGGTCGGCCGGCTCGTCGTCCACGGCGGCGGCCGGCTCCACCGGTGCCTGCTCCAGGACGACGTGCGCGTTCGTACCACTGATGCCGAACGACGAGACGGCGGCCCGGCGCGGACGGCCGGTCTCCGGCCACTCCCGCTCCTCGGTCACCAGCTCCACCGCGCCCGCGGACCAGTCCACATGCGGCGTCGGCTCGTCCACGTGCAGCGTCTTCGGCACCACACCGTGCCGCATCGCCTCGACCATCTTGATGATGCCCGCGACACCCGCGGCAGCCTGCGTATGACCGATGTTCGATTTCAGGGAACCCATGAGGAGCGGCTGTTCCCCGGTGCGGTCCTGGCCATAGGTGGCGAGGACGGCCTGCGCCTCGATCGGGTCACCCAGGGAGGTGCCGGTGCCGTGCGCCTCGACGACGTCGACCTCGGCGGCCGCTACACCCGCACTGGCCAGCGCCTGACGGATCACACGCTGCTGCGAGGGACCGTTCGGCGCCGTCAGACCGTTGGACGCACCGTCCTGGTTCACCGCCGAACCGCGCACCACCGCGAGCACCTCGTGCCCGTTGCGCCGCGCGTCCGACAACCGCTCCACCAGGAGCAGGCCCACGCCCTCCGACCAGGTGGTGCCGTCGGCGCCGGCCGCGAAGGACTTGCAGCGGCCGTCGGGCGCGAGGCCCTGCTGGCGGCTGAACTCGACGAAGGAGTCCGGGGTCGCCATCACGGCGACGCCGCCCGCCAGGGCCAGAGTGCACTCGCCCTGCCGCAGCGCCTGCACCGCCTGGTGCAGCGCCACCAGCGACGACGAGCACGCCGTGTCCACCGTCACCGCGGGGCCCTCGAACCCGAACGTGTACGAGACACGGCCGGTCGCGATGCTGCCGGTGCTGCCGTTGCCGAGGAAGCCCGCGAGCTCCTCGGGGACGGAGTGCAGCCGGGCGGCGTAGTCGTGGTACATGAGCCCGGCGAACACGCCGACCCTGCTGCCGCGCACGGATGCGGGGTCGATGTGCGCGTACTCGAACGCCTCCCAGGTGGTCTCCAGGAGGAGCCGCTGCTGCGGGTCCATGGCGAGCGCCTCCCGCGGCGAGATCCCGAAGAACCCGGGGTCGAAATCGGCGGCGTCGTGCAGGAATCCGCCCTCGCCGACATAGCTGGTGTTGGCGCGCCGCCCGTCCCGGTCGACGAGCTCGCGCACGTTCCAGCCGCGGTCCTCCGGGAACGGCGTGACACCGTCCCTGCCCTCGGCGACCAGCTGCCACAGCTCCTCGGGTGTACGGACACCGCCGGGGTAGCGGCAGCTCATGCCGATGATGGCGATCAGGTCGTCCTCCCCGGACACCACCGGCGCCACGAGGGCCGGGGCCGCTGCGTCGGCTTCGTCGCCGACGAGTTCGGCGCGCAGGTGGCGGGCGAGCGCCACCGGCGTCGGGTAGTCGAAGACGAGGGTGGCGGGCAGCCGCACCCCGGTGGCCGTGGCCAGTTGGTTGCGCAGGTCCACCGCGGTGAGCGAGTCGAATCCGAGCTCGGAGAAGGCCCGGTCGGGGTCCAGGTCGCTGTCGGGCGCGTAGCCGAGTGCGGCGGTGACGTGCCGCAGCACCAGCTGCAGCAGCGCCTCTTCGCGGGCGGCCGCGGACAGTGCGCGCAGCCGGTGGCGGAGATCGCCGGTGGGTTCGGCGCCGGTGGCCCGCCGGGTGGTGGCGCGGACGAGGCCGCGCAACACCGGGGGGATCCCGGCGGCCTCACCCCGGGCGGCGGCCGGGTCGAACGCCATCGGGACGAGCACCGGTTCGCCCGCGGTGAGTGCCGCGTCGAACAGCGTGAGGCCGTCCTCGACGGACAGGGCCGACATGCCGCCGCGGGAGGCGCGGGCGAGGTCCCGCTCACTCATGACGCCCGACATGGTGCTGCGCTGCTCCCACAGGCCCCACGCCAGCGCGTGCGCGGTGAGCCCCTGGGCCCTGCGGTGCTCGGCGAGGGCGTCGAGGAAGGTGTTGGCCGCGGCGTAGTTCGCCTGGCCGGCCGCGCCGAGGATGCCGGCCGCGGAGGAGAACAGGACGAAGAAGTCCAGGTCTGCGGTGAGTTCGTGCAGGTTCCAGGCGGCCTGGGACTTGGGCCGCAGCACGGTGTCGATCCGCTCGGGGGTCAGCGAGGAGATGACGCCGTCGTCCACGACGCCCGCGGAGTGGACCACGCCGCGCAGTGGCCGGCCGGCGGGGATGTCCCCGAGGACGGTGGCCAGGCTGTCCCGGTCCGCCACGTCGCAGGCGGCGACCGTGGCCTCGGCGCCGAGGGCGGCGAGTTCGGCCACGAGCTCCTGCGCACCCGCGGCCTGCGGGCCCTGGCGGCCGAGCAGCAGCAGATGGCGTACGCCGTGCTCGCCCGCCAGGTGACGGGCCACGGCACTGCCGAGGACGCCGGTGCCGCCGGTGATGAGGACGGTTCCGTTCGGGTCCCGGACCGGCGCCTCCTCGTCCTCGGTCTGCTCGGCGGGGGCAGCCGGGACCACGCGGGCGAGTCGGGGTGCCCACACCGCGTCGTCGCGGAGCACCAGTTCGGGTTCGCCCGCCGCGAGGGCGGTCCTCAGACCCGGCACCAGGAGCGCAGCCGTGCCATCGGCGGGATCGGCCGGAAGGTCGAGCTGCACCATGCGGTCGGGGTGCTCGGACTGGGCCGAGCGCAGCAGACCGCGGGCCGCGGCGTGCGCCGGATCGGGGCCCTGCCCGTCGGTGTCCGCCGCGAGGGTCGCCGCGTTGCGGGTGAGCAACAGCAGCCGGGACGGGGCGAACCGGTCGTCGTCCAGCCAGGCCTGAGCCGTCTCCAGCGCCCAGACGGTGGCAGCCCTGGTGGCCTCCGGTACGTCGGCCGAGGAGTCGGGGCAGGCGACGACGACGGTCTCCGGCACGGCGGTGCCCGCGTCGATCGCCGCGGCGAGGTCCGCGAGATTCCCGTACACCTCGCTGTCGACGTCCGCGGCGCGGGTGAGCGCGGCGGCCTCGTCACCGATGACGGCCCAGGCGGGCCGGGCGGTGTCGCCCGCGACCGGGGGCAGCTCGGCCCAGTCGGTGCGGTACAGGGCGTCGTTGCGGCCGCGCGCGGCGCGCAGCCGGCCGCCGGTCACCGGGCGCAGGACGAGATGGTCGACGGAGGCCAGCGGCAGCCCGGCACCGTCGGTCATGGTGACCGTGACACCGCCGGTGCCCGCCGGGGCGAGACTGACACGTACGGCGGCCGCACCCGTGGCGTACAGGCGCACGCCTTCCCAGGCGAACGGCAGGCCGCGCGGCGGCTCGCCGTCGCCGGGGCCCTCCAGCAGGGACACTCCGTGCAAGGCCGCGTCGAGCACCGCGGGGTGCAGGCAGAAGTCGCCCGCGTCACCCGCGTCGCCGCCCTCGGGCAGCCGCACCTCGGCGAACACCTCGGAACCGCGGCGCCATGCCGCCGTGAGCCCCTGGAAGCTGGGGCCGTAGGCGAAGCCACCCTCTCTCATCGTGTCGTAGAGGCCGTCCACCTCAACGGGTACGGCGCCCTCCGGCGGCCACGCCTGGGATGCGGGGAGCGGATCCGGCGCCGCCTGGGCCGGGGACAGCACACCAGTGGCGTGGGTGACCCAGGCTCCGGCGTCGCCGGTCCTCGCGTACACCGCGAAGGAGCGACGTCCTTGCTCGTCCGCGTCGTCCGCCGTCAGCTGGACCCGCGCGGTGACACCTTCGGGAAGCACCAGCGGGGCGTGCAGCGTGAGTTCCTCGACGACGGCGCAGCCGACCTCGTCGCCGACCCGCAGCGCCATCTCGACGAAGCCCGCGCCGGGGAAGAGCACGGTGCCCAGCACCGCGTGGTCGGCCAGCCAGGGCAGCTCCGCCGGCGAGAGCCTGCCGGTGAGGAGCACGCCGTCACCATCGGCCAGGCCGACCCTGGCGCCGAGCAGCGGGTGTCCTGTGGTTTCGAGGCCCACGGACCCGATGGCCGCATCCACACCGGCCGGTGCGGAGCGCCGGGGCCAGTAGCGCTGCCGGTCGAAGGCGTACGTGGGCAACGCGACCCGGCGTCCGGGGCGCAGCACCGGCCACGAGATGGGAGTGCCCCGTGTATGCAGCCGTGCCAGCCCCTGGACGAACGAGGCCAGCTCACCCTGCCCCACCCGCACCGAGGGAATCGCGACCACACCCTCACCACGACCCTGCACCAGGCCCGAGAGCACCGCTTCGGGACCGACCTCGACGAACTCGGTGACGCCCCGACCGACCAGGCACTCCACACCGTCCCCGAACCGCACGGCCTCCCGGGCGTGACGCACCCAGTACTCGACCGTAGCCAACTCGCCCGCCTCAGCGAGCAGGCCGGTCACGTTCGACACCACAGCTGTGCCCGGCTCGCTGAAGGACACCTCGCGCAGCACCGCCGCGAACTCCTCCAGCACCGGCTCCACCAAGGGCGAATGGAACGCCTGGCTCACCCGCAGCCTCCGGGTCCGGCACCCGGCAGCCCGTGCCAGCTCCTCCACCCTCCCGACGGCCGCCTCGGCACCCGAGACAACCACCGAGGACGGGCCGTTGACCGCACCCACCGACACCGAGCCACCCACCCCGGCCCCAGCGATCCACCCCAGAGCCTGCTCCTCGGACGCCTCCAGCGACACCATCACCCCACCCACGGGCAACGCCTGCATCAGACGCCCACGAGCAGCCACCACCCGCACCGCGTCCTCGAGCGACCACACACCCGCCACATACGCGGCAGCCAGCTCACCCACCGAATGGCCCATCACGAAGTCAGGGCGCACCCCACACCGCTCCAGCAACCGGAACAGCGCCACCTCAAAAGCGAACAGGCCCGTCTGCGTATACACCGTCTCATCGATCAGAGCCGCAGCATCCGATCCCTCCTCGGCCCACAACACCTCACGCAGCGGCACCTCCGACAATCCGTCGAAAGCACCGCACACCTCGTCGAACACCTCACCGAACACCGGCAGGGACACCAACTCACGCCCCATACCGACCCGCTGAGAGCCCTGACCCGAGAACACCAGGGCCGAGCGGCGGACGCCCGCGGTGACGTCGCGCACCACGTTCCCGGCCGGCTCTCCGGCGGCCAGGGCCTCGATGCCCGCCAGGAACTCGGCACGGTTCTGGCCGAGCACGACAGCGCGGTGCTCCATGGCGGACCGTGCGGTGAGCAGCGACCAGGCGACGTCCGCGTCGGACGCCTCCGCCACGGCCGCGGACTCCCGCAGCCGCGCGGCCTGCCCACGCAGCCCGGCAGCGGAACGCGCGGACAGCACCCACGGCACGACAGCACCCTCGGACTCCACCGACGGCTCGACGGCGGACGGCGGCTCAACGGTGGAGACGTCCGCGGGAACAACCGCCGGATCGGCCGGCGCCTGCTCCAGAACCACATGCGCGTTCGTGCCGCTGATACCGAACGAAGAGACGGCGGCCCGGCGCGGACGCCCCGTCTCCGGCCACGCACGGCTCTCGGTGACCAGCTCCACCGCTCCCGCCGCCCAGTCCACATGCGGCGTCGGCTCGTTCACGTGCAAGGTCTTCGGCACCACCCCGTGCCGCATCGCCCCGACCATCTTGATGACGCCCGCGACACCGGCCGCGGCCTGGGTGTGACCGATGTTGGACTTCACCGAGCCGAGCAGCAGCGGCTTGTCCTCGGGGCGGTCCCTGCCGTACGTGTCGAGCAGCGCCTGGGCCTCGATGGGGTCG
>NZ_JAVRHI010000088.1:0-40854 GCF_034105845.1 Streptomyces sp. CRN 30
TCCGGCGTTGACCACCGCGTTGTCGAAGGACAGCGAGATTTCCAGGACGGAGAGGATCGCCACGACACCGAAAGCGGTCCACCCCCCGTAGAAGACCGCCGCGACCAGGCCGAGCGCGGTGACCGCGAACGACCAGCCGAAGGTTTTCAGAAGCACTGGCTACCCAATCGTCGTGTACGGGGTTCCCCCGCGCCGTACTCGGCTTTACGAAACGTTGACTCCGAAGTCTAGAGCGATGCCCCGGAGCCCCGACGCGTACCCCTGCCCCACTGCCCGGAACTTCCACTCGCCCTGGTAGCGGTAGACCTCGCCGAAGATCATCGCGGTCTCGGAGGAGGCGTCCTCACTGAGGTCGTAGCGGGCCAGTTCCTGGCCGTCGGCCTGATTGACGACCCGGATGAAAGCGTTGCTGACCTGTCCGAACGTCTGATTGCGCTCGTCCGCCAGGTGAATGGAGACCGGGAAAACAATCTTGTCGCAGCGCTCGGGCACCTTGGAGAGGTCGATCAGCAGCGACTCGTCGTCGCCGTCGCCCTCACCGGTGAGGTTGTCGCCGGTGTGCTCGACGGAGCCGTCCGGGCTCTTCAGCTGGTTGTAGAAGACGAACCATTCGTCCCCGAGCACGCGGCCGTCGCCGCACACCAGCGCGCTGGCGTCGAGGTCGAAGGGGGCTCCGGTGGTGGAGCGCGCGTCCCAGCCGAGCCCGACCATCACCTGAGTGAGGTTCGGTGCGGCCTTGGACAGGGAGACATTGCCTCCCTTGGCAAGCGTGACGCCCATACTGCTGGTCCCTCCCCGGGTGGTGGTTCTGCCGTGCTCTTCGTGCGCGTGGCGGCGCCGCACGCGGGCGTGCGGCGCCGGACCACGAGGTTCTGCCCTAGACGTTCACACCGAAGTCCTGCGCGATGCCGCGCAGGCCGGAGGCGTAGCCCTGGCCGATGGCGCGGAACTTCCACTCCGCGCCGTGCCGGTACAGCTCGCCGAAGACCATGGCGGTCTCGGTGGAGGCGTCCTCGGAGAGGTCGTAGCGGGCGATCTCGGCGCCGCCGGCCTGGTTGACGACCCGGATGAACGCGTTGCGCACCTGGCCGAAGGACTGCTGGCGGTTCTCGGCGTCGTAGATGGAGACCGGGAAGACGATCTTCTCGATGTCGGCCGGGACGGTGGCGAGGTCGATCTTGATCTGCTCGTCGTCGCCCTCGCCCTCACCGGTGATGTTGTCGCCGGTGTGCTCCACCGAGCCGTCGGGGCTCTTCAGGTTGTTGAAGAAGATGAAGTGCTGGTCGCTGCCGACCTTGCCGGAGCTGTTCAGCAGCAGCGCGCTGGCGTCGAGGTCGAAGTCGGTGCCGGTCGTGGTCCGCACGTCCCAGCCCAGACCGACGATGACCGCCGTCAGGCCGGGGGCCTCCTTGGTCAGCGATACGTTGCCGCCCTTGCTGAGGCTGACTCCCACGGGTCCTCCATTGGTGTCCGGGGGCGGGAAGCCCCGAAGTGCGTCGGATGTCGGATCAACGATTCGATCCTAGTGACGGGTTCCCGCACCCCGCAGGCCCTGCGCCCGACAATTCACGGGGTGTCGTCCCGGAGGCGGTCGAGTGCCTCGACGTACTGGCCGAGGTCCCGGGCGTCGGGGAGGCCGTTGACGACCGTCCAGCGGACGACGCCCTCCCGGTCGATGACGAAGGTGCCGCGCACGGCGCAGCCCTTGCCCTCGTCGAAGACGCCGTAGGCGCGCGAGACCTCGCCGTGCGGCCAGAAGTCGGAGAGCAGGGGGTACTCCAGCCCTTCCTGCTCGCCGAAGACGCGCAGGGTGTGGATGGAGTCGTTGGAGACGGCGAGCACCTGGGTGTCGCGGTCGGTGAAACGCGGCAGGTTGTCGCGGACCTCGCACAGCTCGCCCGTGCAGACGCCGGTGAAGGCGAACGGATAGAAGAGCAGCACCACGTTCTTCTCGCCGCGGAACGCGGACAGCCGCACGGTCGCGCCGTGGTTGTCCTTCAGCTCGAAGTCGGGGGCCTTGTCACCGACCTGGATCGCCATCGCCTGGTCCGTCCCTTCGGAGGGGTTGCTCACGCGGAACACCCTACGCAGGGATCAGCCCCGGGAACGGGCGGGCCGACCGGGGGGTCGGAGCCGCCGCTCCCGGGGTCAGTGCCGTATCGCGGTCAGCGCTTGGACTTGGCGGCCTTCGGCGTCGCCAGCCGGCTGCCGCTCCAGTCCTTGCCGACGCTGACGCTCTTGGCCGCCGTCAGGCCCGCCGTCGTCGCGGCTTCCGAGATGTCGCTGGCCTCGACGTATCCGGGACGGCCGGTCTTCGGCGTGAGGAGCAGGATCGCCCCGCCCTCCTCGATGTACGTGGTGGCATCCACCAGCGCATCCGTCAGGTCGCCGTCATCGTCACGGAACCAGAGCACGACGGCATCGGCCACGTCCTCGTAGTCCTCGTCCACCAGGTCGCTAGCGATGACGCCCTCAATGGCCTCGCGGAGCTCCTGGTCGACGTCGTCGTCGTAGCCGATCTCCTGGACCACCTGCCCGGGCTGGAACCCCAGCCTGGCGGCAGGGTTCGTCCGCTCCTCCGCGTGGTCCGCGGTCGCGCTCACGGGTTGCCTCCTGATCATGGTTTTCGGGAATGTCTAGCCACGCGCGTGCGCGAAGCATTGGCCGTAGTCCACACGGGCGGGACGGATCGCGCAAGTACCCGGCCGCTGGGACCGCCGAAACGGTGACGATCCCGACCGTGTCACCGCAACTCCAGGCACGCCCCTCGACACCGAAGGTGACGTACACCACACCTATCTGCCCCGTTTGCGTAATTGGGAACCATGCAGGGGTACGAGATCCGAAAGAACGTGCCCACAGGACCGGCGGAGGAACTGATTACCACCGAGTAGAGATGACGTTCGTCCCTGGTAGGTCCACGATGGTGAACGGCGCCGGCACTCTCCGATACCTCCGGTGGACGCCCGACCCATCGGCCCTCTGACAGTGAAGGAACAGCGTGGCTTCCGCATCCGATCGCAACCCGATCATCATTGGCGGCCTTCCGAGTCAGGTCCCTGACTTCGATCCCGAGGAGACCCAGGAGTGGCTCGACTCCCTGGACGCCGCCGTCGACGAGCGCGGCCGGGAGCGGGCCCGGTATCTGATGCTGCGGCTGATCGAGCGCGCCCGTGAGAAGCGGGTGGCCGTGCCGGAGATGCGCAGCACGGACTACGTGAACACGATCCCGACCAAGAGCGAGCCGTTCTTCCCGGGCAACGAGGAGATCGAGCGCAAGGTCCTCAACGCCACGCGCTGGAACGCGGCCGTGATGGTCTCCCGGGCCCAGCGCCCCGGCATCGGAGTCGGCGGCCACATCGCGACCTTCGCGTCCTCCGCCTCCCTCTACGACGTGGGCTTCAACCACTTCTTCCGCGGCAAGGACGAGGGCGACGGCGGCGACCAGGTCTTCTTCCAGGGCCACGCCTCCCCCGGCATCTACGCCCGCGCGTTCCTCCTGGACCGCCTGACCGAGGACCACCTGGACGGCTTCCGCCAGGAGAAGTCGAAGGCCCCCCACGCGCTCTCCTCCTACCCCCACCCGCGCTCGATGCCGGACTTCTGGGAGTTCCCGACGGTCTCGATGGGCCTCGGCCCGATCGGCGCGATCTACCAGGCGCGGATGAACCGCTACATGCACGCGCGCGGGATCGCCGACACGTCGAAGTCGCACGTCTGGGCGTTCCTCGGGGACGGCGAGATGGACGAGCCCGAGTCGCTGGGCCAGCTCTCCATCGCGGCCCGCGAGGGCCTGGACAACCTGACCTTCGTGGTCAACTGCAACCTCCAGCGCCTCGACGGCCCGGTCCGCGGCAACGGGAAGATCATCCAGGAGCTGGAGTCGGTCTTCCGGGGCGCCGGCTGGAACGTCATCAAACTGGTCTGGGACCGCACCTGGGACCCGCTGCTGGCCCAGGACCGCGACGGCGTCCTGGTCAACCGCATGAACACCACACCGGACGGCCAGTTCCAGACCTACGCGACCGAGTCCGGCGCCTACATCCGCGACCACTTCTTCGGTGACGACCACCGGCTGCGGGCGATGGTCGAGAACATGACCGACGACCAGATCCTCCACCTGGGCCGGGGCGGCCACGACCACAGGAAGATCTACGCCGCGTACAAGGCGGCCCTCGAACACGAGGGCCAGCCCACGGTCATCCTCGCCAAGACCGTCAAGGGATGGACCCTCGGCCCGAACTTCGAGGGCCGCAACGCCACCCACCAGATGAAGAAGCTGACGGTCGACGACCTCAAGCGCTTCCGTGACCGGCTGCACCTGCCGATCTCCGACCAGGAGCTGGAGTCCGGCCCGCCGCCGTACTACCACCCGGGCCGGGACACGGAGGAGATGCAGTACATGCACGACCGCCGCAAGGCGCTGGGCGGCTACGTCCCGACCCGCGTGGTCCGCGCGAAGCCGCTGCGACTCCCCTCCGACAAGACCTACGCGACCGTGAAGAAGGGCTCGGGCAACCAGTCCATCGCGACGACGATGGCCTTCGTCCGCCTCCTGAAAGATCTCATGCGGGACAAGGAGATCGGCAAGCGCTTCGTACTCATCGCCCCGGACGAGTACCGCACGTTCGGCATGGACAGCTTCTTCCCGAGTGCGAAGATCTACAATCCGCTCGGCCAGCAGTACGAGTCGGTCGACCGTGACCTCCTCCTCGCCTACAAGGAGTCGCCGAACGGCCAGATGCTGCACGACGGCATCTCCGAGGCGGGCTGCACGGCCTCCCTGATCGCCGCGGGCTCGGCGTACGCGACCCACGGCGAGCCGCTGATCCCGGTCTACGTCTTCTACTCGATGTTCGGTTTCCAGCGCACCGGCGACCAGTTCTGGCAGATGGGCGACCAGCTGTCCCGGGGCTTCGTCCTCGGCGCGACGGCCGGCCGCACGACCCTCACCGGCGAGGGCCTCCAGCACGCGGACGGCCACTCCCAGCTCCTGGCGTCGACCAATCCGGCGTGCGTGGCGTACGACCCGGCGTTCGGCTTCGAGATCGCGCACATCGTCGAGGACGGTCTGCGCCGGATGTACGGCCCGGACAGCGAGGACGTCTTCTACTACCTCACCGTCTACAACGAGCCGATCCAGCACCCGGCCGAACCCGAGAACGTCGACGTCGACGGCATCCTCAAGGGCGTGTACCGCTTCAGCGAGGGCACGGGCGGCTCGATCCCGGCGCAGATCCTGGCGTCCGGTGTCGCCCTGCCCTGGGCCGTCGAGGCCCAGCGCATCCTCGCGGAGGACTGGGACGTACGGGCCGACGTCTGGTCGGCGACCTCCTGGAACGAGCTGCGGCGCGAGGCGGTGGCGTGCGAGGAGCACAACCTGCTGCACCCGGAGGAGGAGCAGCAGGTCCCGTACGTGACCCGGAAGCTGTCCGCGGCGCAGGGGCCGTTCGTGGCCGTCTCCGACTGGATGCGGGCGGTACCCGACCAGATCGCGCGGTGGGTGCCGGGCCGGTACCAGTCGCTGGGCGCGGACGGCTTCGGCTTCGCGGACACACGGGGCGCCGCGCGCCGCTTCTTCCACATCGACGCGCAGTCGGTGGCCGTGGCCGTCCTGACGGAGCTGGCGGCGGAGGGAAAGGTGGACCGCTCGGTCCTGAAGCAGGCGGTGGACCGCTACCGCGTACTGGACGTCTCGGCCGCGGAGCCGGGGGCCGCAGGGGGCGACGCGTAGGGGCCGTCCCCTCACCGCCGTACGCGACCGCCGGTCGCGTACGGCGGTGAGGGGACGGGGCGGGGGTGTCCGCCCGCAGCGGACGGCGCGTCAACGCCGGGACACCTCCGCGAAGGACGGCTCCGCGCCGTTCCGAGGACGGACACCCCCGCCCCGGCCCCGCCCCACGACGCAACCGCCGCCGCTACGCGCACCCCACCCCGCCCGCACATGCGCCGCAGGCACCCGCAGACATGAAGACGGGCCCCTGCCGGCCAAGCCGGTGGGGGCCCTGTCTTCTGTGCCTTTTGCACCTTCTGTGCGGAGCGAGTCAGAGAACGCCGTTGCCCGTCAACGCGAGCAGCGCGACCAGCGTGTCTATCGCTCCCAGCACCACCGCCACGACAGCCGGCAGAGCAGCCCGGGAGAGCGCCCATGACCGGCCCATGGCCAACCAGCCGCAGACGATCGCCGCGGGCCCGAGGATGATCCCCAGCACGAAGAAACCGGCGATCGCGCAGATGGTCCCGATGATCCCGAGCGTCGCGCGATCCGGCCCGCTCCGAGACCCCGTCCGGCCGCGTGAGCGGGGGTACTTGCGCGTTCCTTGTCCATAGCTCGTCATCATCAACTCCCTGAACCTTCGGACGAGTTCGGGTTCGACGTACGAGTACCCCCGCTCCACGGACCGACTCCGGCCGGATCAGATCAAGTGCGGTCAGATATGGCCGACTCCCGCACCCGCCTCCGCGTTCTCCCCCCGCTTGGTGAGGAACGCGACGAACACCGCCACCACCGCCACCCCGGCCGCCGTCAGGCACGCCAGACTCATCCCGGAGATGAACGTGTCGTGCGCGACATCGGCGATCTTCGCCGCGATCGGCGCGGGCGTACCCTCCGGCACCGGTGCGATCCCCTGCTGCACCGCCTCCGCCGCGGCGTCCAACTGCTCGGGCGACGCCTGCGGCAGCCCCGCCTCCGCCCAGTTCCCGGCGAGATCGCTGTCCACCTTGGACGCCATCACCGCACCGAGCACCGCCGTGCCGAGGCTGCCGCCGATCTGCATGGCCGCCTGCTGGAGACCCCCGGCGACACCGGACAGCTCCAACGGCGCGTTGCCGACGATGACTTCCGTCGCGCCGACCATGACGGGCGCGAGCCCGAGCCCGAGCAGCGCGAACCAGACGGACATCACGACGCTGCCGGTGTCGGCCTCCAGCGTCGACATGCCGTACATGGCGATCGCGGTGAGCGCCATGCCACCGGCCAGCGGAATCCGCGGCCCGACCTTCGTGATCATCGCCCCCGCCGCGGGCGATCCGACGATCATCATCGCGGTCAGCGGCAGCAGATGGAGACCCGCGTCGACCGGGCTCATGCCGTGCACGTTCTGCAGGTAGAAGGTGACGAAGAACAGCCCGCCCATGAAGGCGATGGCCATCAGCACCATCAGGACGACACCCGCGGACAACGGCACGGAGCGGAACATCGCCAGCGGGATCAACGGCTCCCGCACCCGCGTCTCCCAGAACGCGAAGAGCCCGAAGCCGACGACCGACACCGCTATGAAGAGCCACGTCTTGCCGTCGCCCCAGCCCCACTCGGGGGCCTTGATGAGCGCCCACACCAGGCAGAACATCGACGCCGACAGCAGCCCGATCCCCGGGAGATCGAAGGACCGCGGCGCGTTCTCCGCCCGGTGGTCCAGCAGGATCAGCACACCCAGGATCAGCGCCAGCACACCCACCGGCACGTTGATGAAGAACACCGACTGCCAGTTGACGTGCTCGACGAGCACACCGCCGAGGATCGGCCCGCCGGCGGTGGACGCGCCGATGACCATGCCCCAGATGCCGATGGCCATGTTGAGCTTCTCGGCCGGGAAGGTGGCCCGCAGCAGCCCCAGCGCCGCGGGCATGAGCAGCGCCCCGAACAGCCCCTGGAAGACGCGGAAGACGATGACCGCGGTGATGCTGCCGGACAGCCCGATGGCGCCGGACGACGCGGCGAAGCCCGCCACGCCGATCAGGAAGGTCTGCCGGTGACCGAACCGGTCACCGAGCTTTCCCGCGGTGATCAGGGTGACCGCGAGAGCGAGGAAGTACGCGTTGGTGATCCATTGCAGCTCGGACCAGCTCGCGCCGAGGTCCTTGCCGATGGCCGGGTTGGCGATGGCCACGATGGTGCCGTCCAGGGCCACCATCATGACCCCTACCGCGACGGTTACGAGGGTGACCCAGGGGTGGCCGCGCAGCCCCTTGGCCGGCCCGGAGTCCGACGGCCCGTCGCCCCCCGGCCCTGTCGCTTCGACGGTGGTCTGACTAGTCATGTTTTCGAGGCTAGTGACAGCCACTGACAACTGACAAACCAATTGGTGAATCAGTAACTAAAGGGAATTCATGGTGAGTTCGCGCGACACGGGCGCGACACGGGCGCAACCCCGCCCCCCTGTTCCCCTATGCCATGATCGAAACGTGATCCGTGTCACTTGACCCACCCGAGACCGTCTCGTTCTCCTAGTGTGTCCTCCCAGTGACTTCTTTCGACACCTCCTCCCCGCAACTGAACGTATGGCGGGCGCTGCTCGCGCTGGCCGTGGTGTTCGTGATGCTCGCGACCACCGGCTGGACGGCCCTGCGCAACCAGCGGCAGGCGACGGCGCTCCAGGCGTCGGTCGCCGCGTGGGAGCACGGCCGGATCGACGGACGCCGACTGCCGGACACCGGCGCCGGCCCCGTCCGCCTCGCGCGCTTCTTCGCCTCGCTCACCGAGGCGCAGCGCGGCTCTCTGGCCCGCCGCTACCCCCTCGCCGTCGGCAACATGAACGGCGCCCCCGTGACGCTGCGCTACCGGGCCAACCGGACAGCGCTCGGCACCGCGCGCGCCGAGGAGAGACGCCGGGTGCACGACCCCCGGCTCTCCCCGGCCGGCCAGCAGGAGGCGCGGTCCCGTGTGCACCGCTACGACGCGCTGCTGCGCCCCGGGCGGCACGTCCTCGCCTTCGATCCGAGCGGCTCCGGCCGGGTCGCCGAGGTGTTCGGCAGCCTGGACCGCGCCGACCGGGTGTCCGTCGTCGTCCCCGGCTCCGACACCGACCTGCTCACCTTCGAGCGCACCGAGCGCCCGTACGCGGCCCCGGTCGGCATGGCCCGTTCCCTGTACCGGGCGGAGCGCGCGGCGCGCCCGTCGACGCGTACGGCGGTGATCGCCTGGGCCGACTACACCGCGCCCAGCGGGCTCGGGGTGGACGCGGCGACGGCGACGCTCGCGGCGGACGGCGCGGTGCGGCTGGACGCGCTGGTGCGCGCGCTGCCCGGGGCGACGGAACCGGTGTCGCTGTTCTGCCACAGCTACGGCTCGGTGGTGTGCGGGCTGGCCGCCCGTTCGCTGCCGGAGCGGGTCACGGACGTGGCGGTGGCGGGGAGCCCGGGGATGCGGGTGGAGAGCGCCGCGCGGCTGCGCACCGGCGCCCGGGTGTGGGCGATGCGGGACGCCGACGACTGGATCCGGTCGGTGCCGTACCTGGAGTGGGGCGGGCTCGGCCACGGCGCCGACCCGGTCTCGGCGGCGTTCGGCGCGCGGGTGCTCTCCGCTCGGGGCGCCGAGGGGCACAGCGGCTACTTCGCGCCCGGGACCGGCAGTCTCGCCAACTTCGCGGTGATCGGCGTTGGCGCATACCGCTCGGTGGAGTGTGCCGACGAAGACGGAACCTGCCGGGCCGGTTTGTCCGTCGCTGCCAAGGCCGGACGCGCGTAGAGACGATCGAAACCGCGGCTTGCGCGGGGATAGGACGTATCAGCTCGTGCCGCATACGATGAGCCGCATGGGTGACGTACTGGCCGGATTTCATGCCGCCTGGGAGTTCGAGTCCGACTCCGTGCTCATCCGCTACGAACGGGGGATTCGAACACCGAAGCTGTTCCAGGCGCTCGGGGAGCGCAGCGTTCCCTTCGACGCGATCGCGGGCGTGACGCTGGCGCCGGGCAGACGCGGGACCGTCGTCCTGCGGATGGAGCCGCGCCCCGGCGCCGATCCGCTGCTGGAGGCGGCGGCGGGACAGCTGAAGGAGTCGTCGGACCCGTACCGGCTGGTGCTGCCGGCCGAGCGGGAGACGCTCGCGGAGTACTACGCCGACGAGCTGCGGCCGCTGGTCGCCGGGGGCGGCGCCGGGCCCGCCGAGCGGCATCTGGTGGCGGCACCCGAGGCGCCGCTGCACTTCAAGGCGTACGACGCGAAGGCGTCCTTCGACGGGGAGGCGGTGGCCTTCCGGTGGTTCTGGACCGGGGCGTCGTCGGCGAAGTGGAAGGCCGGCGACCAGACGTTCCCGGTGGCCGCGCTCGGCGGGGTGGAGTGGCGCTCGCCGGAGGTCTTCGAGGGGTATCTGCGGCTGGCGCCGCGCGACGGCGCCCCGGCCGCTCCCGCACAGGTCGACCAGGACCCGGCGTCCGTGGTGTTCGGGCTGGGGTACGGGGCGGTGCACGAGTCGCTGCCGTTCGCCGCGGCGGTGCTGGCGGCGGTCCGCCGGGCCGGTCCGGTGGCGGTTCCGGCCGCGACGGCACCCGCCCGCCGGGACCCGGCGGACATCGCCGAGCGCATCCGCCACCTCGGGGAGCTGCACCAGGCGGGGCTGGTCACGGACGAGGAGTTCTCCGTGAAGAAGGCCGAACTGCTGGCGGAGCTCTAGGCCGGCTCTAGGCCCTGTCGTCCCGGCCGTAGAAGCTGATCTTCAGGTCGAGGACCGACAGCGTGTCCTGGAGTTCGGCGATGCGGGTGAGGACGTCGCGGCGGGTCGCCTCCAGGAGGTCGCGGCGGTCGCCGAAGGTGTGGTCGCCGGCGCGGACCAGTTCGGCGTAGCGGACCATGTCGGCGACGGGCATGCCGGTCAGCCGGAGCTTGCCGACGAAGTCGAGCCAGTCGAGGTCGCGGTTGCTGTAGCGGCGCTGGCCGGTGTGCGAGCGGTCGATGTGGGACATCAGGCCGATCCGCTCGTACCAGCGCAGGGTGTGGGCGGTCAGCCCGGTGAAGGCGACGACCTCGCTGATCGTGTAGCGGTCCTGGCCGTCGGGGCGGGGGTGCCGCCGGGGCGCCGCGGAACAGGAGGCGGGTGCGCCGGTGTCGGTGTCGGTGTCGGGCGTGAACGTCGCGGCCGTGCTGCTTTGCATCACCGTCATGGCGTCCACGCTAGAACCCTGGAGTGCGCTCCAGGCAAGCAACGGGAAAAGCCGGCGACGCCGCGCGCGGCCACGAACTAGCGTGCGGCGCATGAGTCTCGTACGCCGTGCCGTGCCCGCCGACATCGGGGAAGTCCTGCGCCTGCGCCAGGTGATGATCGACTCCCTGGCCCCCGAGCCCGCCCCGACCGCCTGGCAGACCGAGTCGCGGCCGGCCCTGCGCGGGCGGCTCGCCGACCCCGACGGGGACTTCGCGGCGTTCGTCGTCGACCACCCGGACCGGCCGGACGCGCTGGGCGCGCTGGTGGTGGGGACGCTGGAGTACCGGATCGGCCGGACCGGCAATCCGCACGGGATCGTCGGCTACGTGTTCAGCGTCGCCACCGACCCGGACGCGCGGCGCCGGGGGTACGCGCGGGCCTGCATGGCGGAACTCCTTGAGTGGTTCCGGGAGCGGGGCGCCCGGCAGGTCATGCTGACCGCGTCGGCGGCGGCCGAGCCGCTGTACGCGTCGATGGGCTTCACGCGCGACACCGAACCCTCCATGCGGCTCTACCTGTAGGCCGCCTAGGCTCGACGGCATGTCGCTGAAGAGCCTCGCGCTGATCGAGAACTGGCCGGTCCCCACCGCCGCGGCGGGCGTCGTCCGCGCCGACGGGACGGTACTGGGCGTACACGGACCGTCCGACCGGCCCTTCCCCCTGGCCTCGGTCACCAAGCCGCTCGCGGCCTACGCGGCGCTGGTCGCCTACGAGGAGGGCGCCATCGAGCTGGACGAGCCGGCCGGTCCGCCCGGGTCCACCGTCCGCCACCTGCTCGCGCACACCTCGGGACTGGCGTTCGACGAGCACCGTACGACCGCTCCGCCCGGTGAGCGGCGGCTGTACTCCAACGCCGGGTTCGAGCAGCTCGGCGACCACATCGCGAAGGCCACCGACATCCCGTTCGCGGAGTACGCGCGGCAGGCCGTCCTGGCGCCGCTCGGCATGACCGCGACGGCCCTCGACGGCTCCCCCGCCAAGGACGGCGTCTCCTCCGTGGCCGACCTGCTGCGGTTCGCCGCCGAGGTGCAGGCGCCGCGGCTGCTGGACCCGCGCACGGTCGCCGAGGCGATGACCGTGCAGTACCCGGGCGTGAAGGGCGTCCTGCCGGGCTACGGCCACCAGAACCCCAACGACTGGGGCCTCGGCTTCGAGATCCGCGACTCCAAGTCCCCGCACTGGACGGGGTCGGCGTCCTCGCCGCGCACGTTCGGGCACTTCGGCCAGTCGGGCACGTTCCTGTGGATCGATCCCGACGCGGGACTCGCGTGCGTGGCCCTCGCCGACCGGGCCTTCGGCCAGTGGGCGGTGGATGCCTGGCCGCCGTTCACGGACGCGGTGCTCTCCGAATCGGTGTGATCCTCTCGTTCCGCGGCGAACCGCCCCCGCTCTCGGGCACGCTCGGTACATGAGTGATTACGCCTCGGACAGAACACCCGGCTACCTGACCTTCCGGGTGGCCCCACAGGAGGGCCCCGTCGCGGCCTTCGCCGAACAGGAGGCGTGGCAGGCGCGGGAGCGGTACCCCCGGCTGCTGGGGGTGGGTCTCGCGGAGTTCTTCCACGCCCGTGAGCTGGAGACCGGCGGCTGGGAGCTGTCCGAGTACGGCAGCGACACCCCGCAGGGCTCCCGGGACTCCCTGGGCTCCAGCTTCCGGATGCGGGCCCAGGAAGCCGAGCGGGCCGGGGACGAGAAGGCCCGCGGGACGTGGATGGCGGCGGCCCTGCGCATGGACCGGGAGGTCGTCGACGACCTCCGGGTCCGCGGCGAGCGGTTCCGCGTCGTACGGGCGTCCCGGTTCATCCGGATGGGCAACGGCGGGCCGGAGCCGCCCCGTCCCTCCGACCCCGACCCGGCGGAGGCCGGGGAGAGCCACCGGGTGAAGTCGCGCACGAAGGGGTTCGTCGTCGACCCGTACACCGACACCGGGCTCTCCGACAGCCTGCTCAAGCTCGACCTGGTCCAGCTCGTCGTGTCCGCCCCCGGCGCGCCCGAGGAGGTACGGGCCGACGCGCGGCGGGCCGCCCACACCTGTCCCGGCGGGGTCCTGCTGCCGGCGGTGTTCATGGTCGCCGAGCGGGTGGACGGCGAGTGGCAGGCGCACAACCCGGGTGCCTCGCACTCCTCCCCGCAGGCCGCGCGCGACGCCCTCGCGGGCTGGCTGCGGGTCATGGCGCCGTTCACCCTGCGGCTGCCGGACGACAAGAAGGCGGAGTACGCCCGCGCGGCGGACAAGCTCGACGAGAAACGCTCCAACGGCATCACCGTGGACGGGACCCGGTACCGCGTCACCCGGGTCGAGCGGCTGGTCCGCATCGGCCCCGACGGCCCGGAGGGCCCCCGCCCCAGCGACTACGACCCGGAACCCCCGGTGGAGGTCCAGGTCCGCCGGCTCAAGGAGCAGGGCCTGTGGGAGGAGGACGAGGACGCCCCGGTCGAACTCGACGAGCGCACCCTTGAGCTGAAGGCCCTGTGGGACGCGGAGGAGGCTCGCCGCAAGGCGGTCAGGGAGCGGCGGGAGCGGCACGGGCGCGGCTGACCGGAGCGCCGCCCGGCCGCACGGGCCGGGCGGTCAGGCGGTCAGTTCCCACAGGAGCAGTTCCGCGGTGGTCGCGGCCTCCGTCTCCAGGTCCCGGGCGCCGGTGATCCGCGCAGCGTCACCGGGGCCCAGCTTCGCCCCGGCGAGCAGGACCGTGCCGCGTACGACGTGGACGTACACGTACGCCGCGTCCGGGACCGCCGTCCGCTCCCCCGCGCCCAGCCGCCGCACGTGCAGCAACGCGCCCGCCTCCGGGAGGGCGTACGGCGTGGAGTCGGCGATGCCGCGGACGATCTCGTAGGAGGGTTCGCCGCCGGGCTCCAGCGGGGCCAGCCACATCTGGACGAAGACCAGGGGCGTGGCCCCGTCGTTGCGCTCGACGTGGCGGACGCCGCCCGCCGCGCTGAGCCGCTGCACGTCCCCGGCGTGGATCACCGACCGCCGCCCCGTGCTGTCGCGGTGGGTCAGCTCGCCCTCGGCCACCCACGTGACGATCTCCGTGTGGCTGTGCGGGTGTTCGTCGAAACCGGCGCCCGGCGCGAGGCGCTCCTCGTTGCAGGCGATCAGCGCGCCGAAGCGGAGGTTGTCGGGGTCGTAGTGGGGGCCGAAGGAGAAGGCGTGCCGCGAGGTGATGCCGGCCGCCGGGTCACCTCCCGGGTAGCGCTCGTCGGCGCGGCGTACGTCCATCCCTGCGTGCGTCACGTCCTCCACCGTAGACCCGGCACCACAGGTGCCCGTCCCGATAAGGCAGTCTTGTCCCGTGCCCGAACCCGAAGCCAGCAGGCCCCCCGCCGCAGAACGTTCCGTACACCCGCACGCCGCGACCCTGAAGCGGCTGGAGCAGTCGTCCGGGTCGCTCGCCGCGCAGGCGATCGCGCGGATGGACGAGACCCTGCCGTGGTACCGGGCCATGCCGCCGGAGAACCGGTCCTGGATCGGGCTGGTCGCCCAGGCGGGCATCGCCGCCTTCACGGAGTGGTTCCGCCGCCCGGACACCCCGCAGGCCATCTCCACCGACGTGTTCGGCACCGCGCCGCGCGAGCTGACCCGGGCGATCACGCTGCGGCAGACCGTGGAGATGGTGCGGACCACGATCGAGGTGATGGAGTCCGCGATCGACGAGGTCGCGGCGCCCGGCGACGAGTCGGTGCTGCGCGAGGCGCTGCTCGTCTACGCGCGGGAGATCGCCTTCGCCACCGCGCAGGTCTACGCGCAGGCCGCCGAGGCCCGCGGTGCCTGGGACGCGCGCCTGGAGTCGCTGGTGGTGAACGCCGTGCTCAGCGGGGAGGCCGACGAGGGGGCCGTGTCCCGGGCCGCGGCGCTCGGCTGGAACTCGCCGGAGCATGTGTGCGTGGTGCTGGGGACGGCGCCCGACGGGGACTCGGAGCTGACGGTGGAGGCGATCCGCCGGGCCGCCCGGCACGCCAAGCTCCAGGTGCTGACCGGGGTGCTCGGCAGCCGGCTCGTGGTGATCGCGGGCGGCAGCGACAACCCCCTCGCCGTCGCGAAGTCCCTGATCGGGCCGTTCGCGCAAGGTGCCGTGGTGGCCGGTCCCGTGGTGCCGGACCTGCTCGCCGCGACCCGGTCCGCGCAGGCCGCCGCCGCCGGTCTGAAGGCGGGCGCGGCCTGGCCGGACGCGCCGCGTCCGGTGCTGGCCGACGATCTCCTGCCGGAGCGCGCGATGGCCGGGGACCCCGCGGCGCGCGACCAGTTGGTGGAGGAGATCTACAGACCGCTGGAGGAGGCCGGCGCGGCGCTCCTGGAGACGCTGAGCGTCTACCTGGAACAGGCCAGCAGTCTGGAGGGGGCCGCCCGGATGCTGTTCGTTCACCCCAACACCGTGCGCTACCGGCTCCGACGTGTGACTGATGTCACCGGCTGGTCGCCTTCCGATGTACGATCCGCCTTCACCCTGCGGATCGCGCTGATCCTGGGGCGTCTGGCCGATGGCGATCCCCGAACCTAGTCTTTTGTCGGGGGTCCACAAAACCCCTTCACGTTCTTCGTCCCTGTCCCCACGGGCGGCCACGCCCGTTCCCAAGAGAGAGTGTGAGAGTGCTCGTACTCGTCGCTCCCGGCCAGGGTGCCCAGACGCCCGGCTTCCTGACTGACTGGCTCCAGCTCCCCGGCGCCGCCGACCGCGTCGCCGCGTGGTCGGACGCCATCGGCCTGGACCTCGCCCACTACGGGACCGAGGCCGACGCGGACGCGATCCGTGACACGGCCGTCGCCCAGCCGCTGCTGGTCGCCGCCGGGATCCTGTCGGCCTCGGCACTGGGTGCCGTCTCCGACCTCGCGCCGGGCGCGGTCGCGGGCCACAGCGTCGGCGAGATCACCGCCGCCGCCTTCGCGGGCGTCCTCGACGACACCGCCGCGCTGACCCTCGTGCGCAAGCGCGGCCTGGCGATGGCCGAGGCCGCCGCCGTCACGGAGACCGGCATGTCGGCGCTGCTCGGCGGCGACCCCGAGCTGAGCGTCAAGCACCTGGAGAAGCTCGGTCTGACCCCGGCGAACGTCAACGGCGCCGGTCAGATCGTCGCGGCCGGCACCCTGGAGCAGCTCGCCGCGCTGAACGAGGACAAGCCCGAAGGCGTCCGCAAGGTCGTCCCGCTGAAGGTGGCCGGCGCCTTCCACACGCACCACATGGCTCCGGCGGTGGAGACACTCGCCGAGGCCGCCCGGGGGCTGTCCCCCGCCGACCCCGCCGTGCCCTACGTCTCCAACAAGGACGGGCGGACCGTCGCAGGCGGCGCCGAGGTCCTGGACCGGCTGGTCGGCCAGGTCGCCAACCCGGTCCGCTGGGACCTGTGCATGGAGACGTTCAAGGAGCTGGGTGTCACGGCCCTGATCGAGGTGTGCCCCGGTGGCACCCTGACCGGGCTGGCCAAGCGCGCGCTGCCGGGCGTGAAGACGCTGGCGCTCAAGTCCCCCGCCGACCTCGACGCCGCCCGCGAGCTGATCGCGGAACACGGTGCGTGAGAAGGAGCCCGAGTAGCATGTCGAAGATCAAGCCCAGCAAGGGAGCCCCGTACGCGCGCATCCTCGGTGTCGGCGGCTACCGCCCCACCCGGGTGGTGCCCAACGAGGTGATCCTGGAGAAGATCGACTCGTCCGACGAGTGGATCCGCTCCCGCTCCGGCATCGAGACCCGGCACTGGGCGGGCCCCGAGGAGACCGTCGCCGCGATGTCCGTCGAGGCGTCCGGCAAGGCGATCGCGGACGCCGGTATCGATGCCTCGCAGATCGGCGCCGTGGTCGTGTCGACCGTGTCGCACTTCAGCCAGACCCCGGCCGTCGCGACCGAGATCGCCGACAAGCTGGGCACGGACAAGGCCGCCGCGTTCGACATCTCGGCGGGCTGCGCGGGCTTCGGCTACGGCCTGACGCTGGCCAAGGGCATGATCGTCGAGGGTTCGGCGGAGTACGTCCTCGTCATCGGTGTCGAGCGGCTCTCCGACCTGACCGACCTGGAGGACCGGGCGACGGCCTTCCTCTTCGGTGACGGCGCGGGCGCGGTCGTCGTCGGCCCGTCCAAGGAGCCGGCGATCGGCCCGACGGTCTGGGGCTCGGAGGGCGACAAGTCCGAGACGATCAAGCAGACCGTGCCCTGGGACGCGTGGCGGATCGGCGACGTGTCCGCTCTGCCCCTCGACCGCGAGGGCAACGTGAAGTTTCCTGCGATCACGCAGGAGGGCCAGGCGGTGTTCCGCTGGGCCGTGTTCGAGATGGCGAAGGTCGCCCAGCAGGCGCTGGAAGCGGCCGGAATCAGCCCGGACGACCTTGACGTCTTCATCCCGCACCAGGCCAACGTGCGGATCATCGACTCGATGGTGAAGACGCTCAAGCTGCCGGAGCACGTCACGGTCGCCCGTGACATCCGCACCACCGGCAACACCTCGGCCGCCTCGATCCCGCTCGCGATGGAGCGGCTCCTGGCGACCGGCGAGGCGAAGAGCGGCGACACCGCACTCGTCATCGGCTTCGGGGCGGGTCTCGTCTACGCCGCGACGGTCGTTACCCTCCCCTAGGCACTCCGTGCCGGATCATGCGTCCGGTACGGGCACACACCGCCACACCCCCTTACGGAACACAACGAAGGAGCGCCCTCATGGCCGCCACTCAGGAAGAGATCGTCGCCGGTCTCGCGGAGATCGTGAACGAGATCGCCGGCATCCCGGTCGAGGACGTCCAGACGGACAAGTCCTTCACCGACGACCTGGACGTCGACTCGCTGTCCATGGTCGAGGTCGTCGTCGCCGCCGAAGAGCGCTTCGACGTCAAGATCCCCGACGAGGACGTCAAGAACCTCAAGACCGTCGGTGACGCGACCGAGTACATCCTCAAGCACCAGAGCTGATCCACCCGGTCAGCGTCCTGGGCTGAACTGCCCCGCCACCCGGCGGTGGCGCCGTTCCCCGTGAGCAGCGGGGATGGTCCTCCTCGTATCCGTTGGAGAAAGATTTCCCGTGAGCCCGACCAATCGCACCGTGGTCGTCACCGGTATCGGCGCAACCACACCGCTGGGTGGCGACGCAGCCTCTACCTGGGAGGGCCTGATCGCCGGCAAGTCCGGCGTCAAGCCCCTTGAGCAGGAGTGGGCCGCCGAGCAGGCGGTCCGTATCGCCGCGCCGGTCGCCGTCGAGCCGACCGAGACCATTCCGCGGCCGCAGGCCCGCCGCCTGGACCGGTCGGCGCAGTTCGCGCTGATCGCCGCCAAGGAGGCGTGGGCCGACGCCGGCTTCGAGGCGAAGGCCGGCGAGGACGGCAGCGTCGACCCCGACCGGCTGGGCGCGGTCATCGCCTCCGGCATCGGCGGCGTGACGACCCTGCTCGACCAGTACGACGTGCTGAAGGAGAAGGGCGTACGCCGCGTCTCCCCGCACACCGTGCCCATGCTGATGCCGAACGGCCCCTCCGCCAACGTGGGTCTCGCCGTCGGCGCCCGCGCGGGCGTGCACACCCCGGTCTCCGCCTGCGCGTCGGGCGCCGAGGCCATCGGCTACGGCATCGAGATGATCCGCACCGGGCGTGCCGACGTCGTCGTCGCCGGCGGTACGGAGGCGGCGATCCACCCGCTGCCCATCGCCGCGTTCGGCAACATGATGGCGATGTCCAAGAACAACGACGACCCGCAGGGCGCGTCGCGTCCCTTCGACACCGGCCGGGACGGCTTCGTCCTCGGCGAGGGCGCCGGCGTGATCGTCCTGGAGTCCGCCGAGCACGCCGCCGCGCGCGGTGCCCGGGTCTACGCCGAGGCGGTCGGGCAGGGTATCTCCGCCGACGGCCACGACATCGTGCAGCCCGAGCCGGAGGGGCGCGGCATCTCCCACGCCCTCCAGAACCTGCTGGACAACACCGGCCTGGACCCGGCGGAGATCGTGCACGTCAACGCGCACGCCACGTCGACGCCGGCCGGTGACATCGCCGAGCTGAAGGCGCTGCGGAAGGTGTTCGGCGAGGACGTCGACCACATGGCCGTCTCCGGTACGAAGTCCATGACCGGGCATCTGCTGGGCGGGGCGGGAGGTGTCGAGTCGGTCGCGACCGTACTCGCGCTGTACCACCGGCTGGCGCCGCCGACGATCAATGTGCGGGAGCTGGATCCCGAGGCCGCGGCCAACGCGGACATTGTCCGCGGGGAGGCGCGGAAGTTGCCCGTGGACGGGCGGATCGCCGCGTTGAACGACTCGTTCGGGTTCGGTGGGCACAACGTGGTTCTGGCGTTCAGGTCCGTGTGATCTCACTGGCGTGAGAGTGATGGCCCGGTCCCTTGTCTTAGGGGGTCGGGCCGTCGTCGTGTCACGGGTGCGGGTGCGTCGTGGCTGGTCGCGCAGTTCCCCGCGCCCCTTAAGGGGCGCTTCACCTGCGCGGCATCGAAAAGTTAGACCACCTGGTGGAGCCAGCGGACCGGGGCTCCCTCTCCCGCGTATCTGAAGGGTTCGAGTTCGTCGTCCCAGGGTTTGCCGAGGAGGCGGGCGATGTCGGACTGGAGGTCCGTCTCGCCGGTCCGGGCCCGGGTCAGGGCGGCGCGCAGGCGGTCCTCGGGGATGAGGATGTCGCCGTGGATGCCGGTGACGGCGTGGAAGATGCCCAGGTCGGGGGTGCAGCTGTAGCGCTCGCCCTCGTGGGACGCGCCGGGCTCGGCGGTCACCTCGAAGCGCAGCAGCTGCCAGCCGCGCAGCGCCGAGGCGAGCTGGGAGGCGATACCGGCCTGGCCCTGCCAGGAGAACTCCGAGCGCCAGGTGCCGGGGGCGGCGGGCTGCCGGATCCAGTCCAGGCTGACGCGCGTGCCGAGCACGCTCGCGACGGCCCACTCGACGTGGGGGCAGAGCGCGCGCGGAGCGGAGTGCACGTACAGAACTCCACGTGTCGTCACCGGAACCTCCGGGCAGAGCGGGACATCTCGGAACGGGGCGAGCGGCAGCGGCCCGGCGGGCCGTGTTGATGGCGAGGCTACCGTGCGGGGGCGCGAGGAGTGTGACGTACCGTCGGTCCCGGTAGCGGGAAACCTTCACCGTTCACCCGGCAGGACGCTTGTACGGGTGTGAGCCGTTGCTCCGCGCGCCCCGGGGAACCCTGACGGGGTCTCATGGGTTGAAGAGCGTGGGAGAGCGAGCTGGAGGGACGGGACGCGCATGGGAGTGGGGACGTACCGGGGCGGACCGGGCCGCCGTCGCGCTCGGGCCGTGTTCGCCGTCCTCGCCGCGGCTGCCGTAGGGGTCACGGGGTGTGACGTCGTGGGCGGGGATTCCCCCGGGTCGGGGGCCGGCAGCGCGAAACCCTCTCCGGCGCGCACTCCGGCGTGGGACACGAGTCCGGCGTCGGTCGCGGCGGTCGGCGACTCCATCACCCGCGGCTTCGACGCCTGCACGGTCCTGTCGGACTGCCCGGAGGTCTCGTGGGCGACGGGCGACCGGGCGGCGGTCGACAGTCTCGCCGTCCGGCTGCTGGGCAGGGAGCGGGCCGCCGAGCGGAGCTGGAACCACGCCGAGACCGGCGCCCGGATGGCGGACCTCGCCGGGCAGATGGCCCGCGCGGCGGCGCACCGGCCGGAGCTGGTGACGGTGATGGCGGGGGCCAACGACGCCTGCCGGGCGACGGCGGAGGCGATGACCCCGGTGGCGGAGTTCCGTACGCGGTTCGAGGAGGCGCTGCGGGTCCTGCGGGCGAAGGCGCCCGAGGCGCAGGTGTACGTGGCGAGCATCCCGGACCTGAAGCGGCTGTGGTCCCAGGGGCGGACCAGCGTGCTCGGCAAGCAGGTGTGGAAGCTGGGGATCTGCCCCTCGATGCTGGGCGACGCGGACGCCGTGGACGCGGCGGCCACGGAGCGGCGCGCGACCGTGGAGAAGCGGGTCGACGACTACAACGAGGTGCTGCGGGACGTCTGCGCCGAGGACCGCCGGTGCCGTACGGACGGCGGCGCGGTCCACGCGTACCGGTTCGGTACGGGGCAGCTGAGCCACTGGGACTGGTTCCACCCGAGCGTGGACGGGCAGGCCCGGCTGGCGGCGATCGCGTACCGCGCCGTCACCGCGAAGACGTCCTGACCCCGGCCGTGTCCTGGTGTCCTAGAGTTCCGCACATGAACGAACTCTTCGGAACACTTTCCGACAGCACCCCCGTCCACCGCTGGACCCTGGAGCGGGCGGGCGTGCGGGTACGGGTCCTGTCGTACGGCGGGATCGTGCAGTCCGTCGAGGTCCCCGACCGGGACGGGCGGAGCGCCGACGTGGTGCTGGGGTTCGCCGGCCTGGAGGGGTATCTCGCCCATCCGGAGCCGTACTTCGGCGCCCTGGTCGGGCGGTACGCCAACCGGATCGCGGGGGGACGCTTCACGCTGGACGGGGAGACGTACACCCTCGCCCGCAACAACTGGCCGAACGCGCTGCACGGCGGGGAGCGCGGCTTCGACCGGTACGTGTGGGACGTGTCGCCGGTGGAGCACGGGGTGCGGCTGCGCCGGGTCAGCCCGCACGGCGAGGAGGGCTTCCCGGGGCGCCTGGAGGTGTCGGCGACGTACACGCTGGACGAGGACGGCGCCCTGAGGATCGCCTACGAGGCGGTCACGGACGTGCCGACGGTGGTGAACCTGACCAACCACAGCTACTTCAACCTGGGCGGGCGCGAGGCCGGTCACGCGGGCGGGCACGAGCTGCGGCTCGCGGCGTCGCGGATCACCCCGGTGGACGAGGGCCTCATCCCGACCGGTGACCTCGACGACGTGTCCGGGACGCGGTTCGACTTCCGTCAGGCGCGGAAGACGGGGTCGGGGTACGACCACAACTTCGTGCTGGACAAGGGGGTGACGGAGGCCGCCGAGGAGGTCGCGGAGGTGTACGACCCGGCGTCCGGGCGGGTGCTGACCGTGGCGACCACCGAACCGGGCCTTCAGCTGTACACCGCCGACCACCTGGGCGAGCCGTTCGCGCCCGGCGACGGGATCGCGCTGGAGACGCAGCACTTCCCCGACTCGCCGAACCGGCCCGACTTCCCGAGCACCGTGCTGCGGCCGGGCGAGGTGTACCGGTCGGAGACGGTGTACGGCTTCTCGGTGCGCTGACGCCGCAGGGTTCCAAGCCCCGGCCCGGTCGTCAGGTCCGGGCCGGGGCTGATCGAACGGGCCGCCGCTCGACCGGCAGCCCGCTCTGCCTCAGACCGTAATCGTCGCGGTGATCCGGCGGTCCGCGATCGAGCGCCCGGCCTGGAGTTCGTACGAACCCTTCACAAACGACCAGGTGCCCGCCGCCTCGTCCCAGGTCTCGAACGCGCGGCGCGGCAGCTCGACGGTGGCCTCGGCGCGTTCGCCGGGGGCGGCCTCGACGGTCGCGAACCCGGCGAGGACACGGGCGGGCCGGGTACTGTCCGGTACGGCGGGGGCCAGGTAGAACTGGACGACCTCGCGGCCGGAGCGGTCGCCGGTGTTGCGGAGGCGGACCCTGACGGTGGTGCCGGAGACCTGGAGCGAGTCGTAGGTCCAGTCGGTGTAGCCGAGGCCGTGGCCGAACGGGTAGGCGGGGGTGCGGCGTTCCCGCTCCCAGGCGCGGTAGCCGATGAAGACGTCCTCCGTGTACGGGAGTTCGCCGTTCTCCGGGACGACCCGGGTGACCGGGGCGTCGTCGAGGGAGCCCCAGGTGGTGGGGAGCCGGCCGCCGGGCTCGTGGGCGCCGGTGAGGACGTCGGCGAGCGCCGCGCCGCCTTCCTGGCCCGGGAACCAGGACAGCAGGACTGCGGCGACCTCGTCCCGCCAGGGCAGTTCCACCGGGGAGCCGGAGTTGACGACCACGACGGTGCGCGGGTTGGCGGCGGCGACGGCGCGGACCAGGTCGTCCTGGCGGCCGGGGAGCCTGAGGTCGGTGCGGTCGAAGCCCTCGGACTCGACGCGTTCGGTGGTGGCGACGACGACCACGGCGGTGTGCGCGGCGCGGGCGGCCGCCACGGCCTCGGCGATCAGCTCGTCCGGGTCGCGGACCGGCTCGGCGTGGCAGAGCGAGAAGGTGATGACCTTCATGGCGAGGTCGTCGGGGAGTTCGACGGTGTAGCGGAGGCTGACGTCGACCGGCCGCCCGGCGGTCAGCTCCACCTCGGCGCGGGGCTCCGGGGCGCCGAAGAAGGCCAGGAAGGGGTCCTCCTTGGCGGGGCGCTGGACGTCGTCGAAGTACGTCGTGCCGTCGACGGTGAGGGCGAAGGCGCCCATGCCCTTGATGCCGAAGGTGTGGGTGCCGGTCTCGCGCGGGGTGAAGGTGCCGGTGAGTGTGACGGTGTGCAGCCTGTCGTGGGTGACTCCGGCGGGGAGGTCGGAGCCCATCCACTGGACGTGGCCGTCGGGGGCGGTGGCGGTGCCCAGGGTCGCGCCGTCGGCGTCGTGGCAGACGGCGCGCAGGTCGAAGCCCTTGGCGGCGACGGCGAGTTCGGTGTTCGGGTCGGCGCCGACGGCGTAGGTGAGGGTGCCGTCGGGGAGGGCATCGGTGAGGCCGTCGAGCGGGGAGACGACGTGCGCGGGGAAGACGGTGGCGGAGCCGCCGCCGAGGACGCGGGCGTCGCGGGCGGCGGCGCCGATGAGGGCGACCGAGCGGCCGGGCTCCAGCGGGAGCACCTTGGCGGCGCCGGCACGGGTCTCGTTGCGGACGAGGACGAAGGAGCGGCGGGCGATCTCGCGGGCGAGGGCCGCGCCGTCGACGGGGGCGGGCACCTCGGTGACGACGGGTGCGGCGCCCTCCAGGGCGCCGACGCGGGCGGCGAGCCGCAGGACGTTGCGGACGGCCTCGTCGACCTCGCTCTCCTGGACCTGCCCGGCGCGCACGGCCCGCGCGAGGGCGTCGCCGTAGACGGTCACCGGGCCGGGCATCGCCACGTCGAGGCCGCCGCGCAGGGCGCCGGTGGTGGAGCGGGCGGCGGTCCAGTCGGAGACGTTGAAGCCGTCGAAGCCCCACTCGCCGCGCAGCACGTCCTGGACGAGACGGCGGTGCTCGGTCATCGTCGGGCCGTTGACGGAGTTGTAGGCGGTCATGACGCCCCAGGGGGAGGCGTCGGCGACGATCATCTCGAAGGGGGTCAGGTACAGCTCGCGCAGCGCGCGCTCGGAGACCAGGTTGTCCACGGTGAAGCGGTCGGTCTCGGCGTCGTTGGCGACGAAGTGCTTGACGGTGGTGCCGACGCCGCCGGACTGGACGCCGGTGACATAGCCGGTGCCGATGCGTCCCGTCAGGTACGGGTCCTCGCTGTACGCCTCGAAGTGGCGGCCGCCGAGCGGGGAGCGGTGCAGGTTGACGGTGGGGGCGAGCAGGACGTGGACGCCCTTGCGGCGGGCCTCCTGGGCGAGCAGGACGCCGGCGCGGCGGGCCAGCTCCGGGTCCCAGGACGCGGCGAGCGCGGTCGGCGAGGGCAGCGCCACGGAGGGGTCGTCGGCGCTCCAGCGCACGCCCCGTACGCCGATCGGGCCGTCGGACATCACCAGGGAGTCCAGGCCGATCTCCGGGAGGGCCGGCAGGGACCACATGTCCTGCCCGGCCAGGAGCCGGGTCTTCGCCGCCAGGTCGAGTTTGCCGAGGGCCGCCTCGACGGCCTCCTCACGGGCCGCCTCGGGCCCTTGGGGCACCGCTGTATCCGCCACCGCTCCACCTCCGCGTAGTGAGCCGCTCCGTCGGTCACATCCTGCACCCGACCCCTGGTGATCGGTAGGTTTCGTGACCTTGCTGTGATGTGGCGCTCCTCCGTATGCCGTACCGTGACGCCCATGACGACCAGGGCGAAAGGCGCGGAACGGCGCGCGGAGATCGTGCGGGCCGCCCTGGAGGTGATCGCCGAGCGGGGGTACCGGGGCGCGAGCCTCGCCGCCGTCGCCGAGCGGGTCGGGCTCACCCAGCAGGGGCTGCTGCACCACTTCCCCACCAAGGACGCGCTGCTCGTCGCGGTACTGCGGGAACGGGACCACTGGGACGCGCTGCCCGGCGGACGGCTCCGCCTCGACCTGCTCTCCTCGCTGGTCGAGTACAACGCGATGCGGCCGGGGATCATCCAGACCTTCTCCGCGCTGCTCGGGGAGAGCGTCACGGAGGGGCATCCGGCGCGCGGGTACTTCGCGGAGCGGTACGGGGAGGTGCGCGGCTCCATGGCGGAGCTGCTGCGCGCGGAGTACGGCGACCGGCTGCCGAGCGGCCTGACGCCGGAGCGGGCGGCGCCGCTGCTGGTGGCGGTGTTGGACGGGCTGCAGTACCAGTGGCTGCTCGATCCGGAGTCGGTGGACATGCCGGCGGTGTTCCGGGACTTCCTGACGCTGCTGGGCGAGTCCTCCTGAGCAACGCCCCGTAGCGTGCGTCACTCGCGTCACGCGATACTGCGGCCATGACCGGCATAGGCGTGCAGATCGGCGGAGTCGCCCTGGCCCTGGTGGCGGGGCTGGCGGCACCGGTGGCGGCAGCGGCGGACGCTCCCGCGGCCACCACGGTGGAGGAGGAACGACTGGACCGGGCGGTGCCGCGGGAGATCCTGCGGCGCTCCGGATTCGACGCGGTGACACCGGCGTTCGCCCGTGCGCTGGACCGGGCGGACTCCTACGCGCAGGCGCGGCGGACCGTCGTACGGCAGGGGTCGGCGCTGTGGCGGCGGACGGTGGACCGGGTGCAGGGGCGCGGCCCGGCCCGCGGCGACCTGCCGCGCGACGACGACCGGCCGCTGTACTGGGCACGGCTCGGGATGACGCGGGAACTGCGCGGCTGGGACCCGGAGTTCGGGGTGTCGGAGCGGCAGCGGGCGGCGCTCCTGGAAGCGCTGGAGCGGACGTCGCGCGGGCAGGACGACATCCGGCTGCCCCGGAAGGCGGAGCCGGGCGAGAAGGGCCTGAAGCGGGTCCTGGTGACCGGCTTCGACCCGTTCACGCTGGACCGGGACATCCGGATCTCGAACCCGTCCGGGGCGGCGGCGCTGGCGCTGGACGGCACGGTGATCGAGACGGCGGACGGCCCGGCCAGGGTGGAGACGGCCGTCTTCCCGGTCCGCTGGGACGACTTCGCGGCCGGCGAGGTGGAGCGGGCGCTGCGGCCCTATCTGCCCCGGGCCGACCTCTTCACCACGGTGAGCCAGGGCCGCGTGGGCCGGTTCGACGTGGAGCGGACCAACGGGGCGTGGCGGGGCGGCTTCGCCGACAACGAGAACGTGGAGCGTACGGGCGTGGTGCCGGTCGCCGACCCGGCGACGCAGCCGCAGTGGACGACGACCACGCTGCCGTACGCGGAGATCGTGGCGGCGGACACGGGGCGGTTTCCGGTGTACGACAACACGAGTGTGACGGAGGTGCCGGCGGGCGGCACCGCGTCGGTCGTCCGGCCGGACGGGCCCACCCCCGGGTCGGCGGCGCGGGCCGGCGGGGGCGGGGACTATCTCTCCAACGAGATCGCGTACCGGGTGACTCTGCTGCGCGACCGGCTGGGGCTGGGGGGCTCGTTGCCGGGTGGGCATGTGCACACGCCGGTGCTCCAGTTCGCCGCCGGGAACACGACGGAGGTCGTCGATGACGAGTTCGTCCGTAACCGGGGGGACATCGTGGCGCAGGTGCGGGAGGTCGTGGCGGTGGCCGCCGGGGTGGGGTGACGGAGGGGGGACGGTGGGGTGACGGGGGCCGTGCGGGTGGGGTGACGGGTGCGGGTGCGTCGTGGCTGAGCGCGCAGTTCCCCGCGCCCCTTACGGGGCGCTGGGGACCTGAGCGTGTTCCTCTGTCCCCTTCGTCTCCTCGTTCAGGAGGTCGCGGGCCATCAGGGTCGCGCCCGCGACCGCGCCCGGCATCAGGAAGACCGCGACGACCGGGATCAGGAAGGCCAGGCCGAGAGGGGTGCCGAAGCCCCAGGCGAGCATCTTGCGGGAGCGCAGGAGGGTGAGGCGGTCGCGCATCTCGATGCCGCGGCGCTGGAGGGCGACGGAGGTCAGTTCCTCGGTGAGGAAGAAGCCGGTGACGAAGAAGCCGACCACGGGGACGACCGTCTGGCCGACGACCGGGATGAAGCCGAGCGCGAAGAGGAGTACGCCCCAGACCGCGGCGCGGACGAGGAGGCGGAGGCTGTCGCGGCCGGAGATCCACAGGTCCCGCCAGAGCGGCAGGCCGGACTCGGGGGCGGTGCCGTCCGGGGAGACGTCCCGGTCGACCTGCTCGGAGATGCCGTCGTAGAAGGGCTGGCCGATCAGCAGGGTCACCGCGGTGAAGGTGAGGACGGCCAGCAGCAGGGCGAGGGCGAAGAGGACGGCGGTGAGCAGGCCGCGGAAGAGGCCGAGCCACGGGCTCGACCAGTCGTCGGCGAAGGGTGTCGCCCAGCCGACGAAGTCCGCGCCCCACAGTGCCAGCGCCACCAGCGCCGCCGCGTACAGCACCAGGGTGATCAGCCCCGGAAGCAGCCCGAAGCCGTAGCTCTTGCCGTGCCGGGCCACCCAGCGCTGGCCCTTCAGCAGATGGCCGAATCCCGCCCCAAGATCACGCATGGGGGGAAGCCTAGCGGCCGGGTCCGCGCCCCAGGGGAACGGTCAGACAAGCGTGACCGTGATGTTGCCGCGGGTCGCCTTGGAGTACGGGCAGACCTGGTGGGCCTTGGCCAGGAGGTCGCGGGCGGTGGCGGCGTCCACGGCCGGGACGGCGGCGGAGATCTCGACGATCAGGCCGAAGCCGTCGTCGTTCTTGCCGATGCCGACCTTCGCGGTGACGGTGGAGCCGGTGATGTCGGCGCCCTCCTGGCGGGCCACGACGGCGAGGGCGCCCTGGAAGCAGGCGCTGTACCCGGCGGCGAAGAGCTGCTCCGGGTTGGTGCCGGCGCCGCTGCCGCCCATCTCCTTCGGCGGGTTGACGACGACGTCGAGCTTGCCGTCGTCGGTGGAGACCCGGCCGTCGCGGCCGTTCTCGGCGGTGGCGACGGCGGTGTACAGGACCTCGGACTGCGTGATCGGCATGCGGGTGCCTTCCTCCTCGATGCCATTATCTCGTTGTACGGAAGAAAGTTACCGCATGCCGAAACCGCCGGGAAGGTGCCGACGGTGCCGAAGGTGCCGTCTCAGAGCTTGACGATCATCTTTCCGGTGTTGTCGCCGCGCAGGACCCCGAGGAACGCCTCCAGGTTGTTCTCGATGCCCTCGACGAACGTCTCGCGGTACTTGAGCTTGCCCTCGCGGACCCAGGGGCCGACCTCCTCGACGAACTTCGGCTGGAGGTCGTAGTGGTCGCCGACGAGGAAGCCCTCGATGCGGCCGCGGGTCTGGATGAGACGGGCGAGGTTCTTCGGGCCGGGGGCGGGCTCGGTGTTGTTGTAGACGGAGATCATGCCGCAGACGGCGATCCGGCCGTTCCGGTTGAGGGAGCCGATCGCGGCCTCCAGGTGGTCGCCGCCGACGTTGTCGAAGTAGACGTCGACGCCGTCGGGGGCGGCGGCGCGGAGCTGCTTGCTGACGTCGCCGTCCTTGTAGTTGAAGGCGGCGTCGAAGCCGTACTCCTCGGTGAGCAGCTTGACCTTCTCCGCGGAGCCGGCCGAGCCGATGACGCGCGAGGCGCCCTTCAGCTTGGCGATCTGGCCGACCAGGCCGCCGACGGCGCCCGCGGCACCGGAGACGAAGACGGCGTCGCCCTCCTTGAAGGAGGCGGTGCGCAGCAGGCCCGCGTAGGCGGTGAGGCCGGGCATGCCGAGGACGCCGAGGTACGTCGAGAGCGGCGCGACGTCGGGGTCGACCTTGACGGCGTTCTTGGCGTCCACGGCGGCGTACTCGCGCCAGCCGAACCAGTGCAGGACGCGGTCGCCGACGGCGATGTCCTCGGCGTTGGAGGCGACGACCTCGCCGACGGCACCGCCCTGCATGGGCTGGTTCAGCTCGTAGGGGGCGACGTAGGACTTGGCTGCGCTCATCCGGCCGCGCATGTACGGGTCGACGGAGAGGAACTCGTTGCGGACCAGGACCTGGCCGTCACCGAGGGCGGGGAGGTCCGTCTCGGCCAGCGTGAAGTCCTCCTCCTTCGGCCAGCCGACGGGGCGGCTCAGCAGGTGCCATTCGCGGTTGACGGAGGGGAGGGCGGGGGACTCGGCCATGGCGGGTGCCTTTCGTGGTCGCTTGTCGCGGGGGTCGAAAATACTTTCACTTGCTTCACTACCTGAAACAACAGTGCGACTGAATATTTCAGGTTGTCAAACAATAGGTACCCTGGAGCCATGGCCGCACCGCATCAGACCCGCCGACACGACCCCCTCACACTGGAGGTCGTCCAGCTCATCGGCGAGGCCGTGGCCCGTTTCCACGCGGAGTACGAGGAGGCGGCGTCCGAGCACGCCCTGACCGGCGCGCAGGCCCGCCTGCTGAGCCTGCTGGCCCTGGAACCCCTCCCGATGCGCCGCCTGGCCCGCAAGCTGCGCTGCGAGCCGTCGAACGTCACGGGCATCGTGGACCGGCTGGAGACGCGAGGGCTGGTGGAGCGGCGCTCCGACCCCGGCGACCGGCGCGTGAAGGTGGCGGCGGTCACGGAGGAGGGCCGCCGGGTGGCCCGAAGCCTGCGCGAGTCCCTGAACTTCGCGCGGGCACCACTGGCGGGCCTGCCGGAGGAACAGCGGGTGGCACTGCGGGACGCGTTGCGGGTGATGGTGGGGAGCTACGGGGGCGGGGGCGGGGACGGGGACTGAGCCGTCGCCGGGTGCCTTCACACCATGGGGAAGTCGTACCGCACCTCGTAGAGATGCCCGGCCTTCACCATGACCGTCACCTCGACGGGGTCGTCCGCGTCACCGTGGACGACCCGGAGGGTCCGCAGCACGGGCATGCTGCTGGTGAGGCGGAGGGCCTGGTACTGCTCCTGGGTCGCAATCCTGCGCGGACACGCGGTCCGCGCAGCTCCGAGAGGCACAGAGTTATGCCGTCCAGCCGATCCACGCAGTCCCAGTCCGCTGCACGGGGCGCCTCCCGGTAGGGAGTACTGCGTGAGTCTCGTACTGGACGGGTCGGTGATCCGGCTGGAGGTGCGGGACAGCGGCGCCCGCTGACGAGCAGGCGGCTACGTGCACCACCACAGGAACCGGTCGCAGGTTTCCGACGGTGAAGGTTCCGGGTCGGAGGAGGAGGGCGGCGGGTCCGTGGCCGGGGACGACGGGGACTCGTCCGCCGGGGTCGTCTCCTCGCCGGGGGACGCCGGGGCCGACGGGCTCGTGGCGTCCGGGGTGGAGGGGGCCGGGTCCTCAGGGGAGTCGGAGTCCGTCGCCCGCTCGGGGTCCGACTCGTCCGGGTCGGGGGACGCCGAGGAGTCGGAGGCGTCCGGTGACGCCTCGGTGGCGGATGCCTCGGCGGAGGTCGGGTCGGTCGACGGGGCGTCGGACGCGCCCACCGCGCCGGGGGACGCTGTGCCCCCGTCGGTCTCCGGTTCACCGGCCTCTCCCCCGTCGACGGACGGCTCGGACGTCGATGAGAACCCCGGTGTGTCCACGCCCAGTTCGGCCAGGCTCAGGCCGCCCGCCGCCAGTAAGAAGCCGGTGGTGATGAGCAGGGCGCGGCGGCGGCGCCTGCGGTGGGCCGCGGCTTTGCGGTCGCGTCGGCTGCCGGGCTCGCCGGGTTCCCCTTCATTGGGTTCACCGGGTTCACCGGATTCGCCGGACTCGGCGCCGGGTTCGGCACCGGTGGCGTCGGCGGGGGCGTCGGCGGCGGGCGCGCGCGTCGTTTTCGTGGCCGGCTCGGAGTCATAGGGCCGGCCGGAGGCCGGAGTACCGCACCCCGGGCAGGCCAGGGCGCCGTTCAGGTGCCGTTGGCACGGGTCGCAGTAGTCCATGTCGGGGGAAGGTTAAGTTCCGGGTCACCCGGCTTCCTAGAGGTGGCTGTGAAGGTTGTGTGGGAAACGGGCCGCAACCGGGTCCGGCAGGTTTCGAAAGTCATCGAAAGCGTTATGTGTCCGACCCATTGACACCCCCACCGCCCCCTCCTTACTGTCACGCCAGCATTTCGAACGAGTGACGAAATATCGAACGTAGCGAAGGGCAACTGCCGTGCGCATCACCGGAATCAGCACGCACGTGGTCGGAACGCCGTGGCGCAACCTCACCTACGTCCAGGTGCACACCGACGAGGGACTCACCGGGGTCGGCGAGACGCGGATGCTCGGGCACACCGACGCGCTCCTCGGCTATCTGAAGGAGGCCGAGGTCAACCACATTCTCGGCTCCGACCCGTTCGCTGTCGAGGACCTCGTGCGGCGCATGAAGTACGGCGACTACGGGCGCGCGGGCGAGATCGTGATGTCCGGTATCGCCGTGATCGAGATGGCCTGCTGGGACATCAAGGGCAAGGCGCTGGGCGTGCCGGTGTGGCAGCTGCTGGGCGGGAAGGTCACCGACAAGGTCAAGGCCTACGCCAACGGGTGGTACACGACCGAGCGGACGCCCGAGGCGTATCACAAGGCCGCCCAGGGGGTGATCGAGCGCGGGTACCGGGCGTTGAAGATCGACCCGTTCGGGACCGGCCACTTCGAGCTGGACCATCAGCAGACCCTGTACGCCGTCTCGCTGATCGAGGCCGTGCGGGACGCGATCGGGCCCGAGGCCGAGCTGATGCTGGAGATGCACGGACGGTTCTCGCCGTCCACCGCCGTGCGGCTCGCCCACGAGCTGGCGCCGTTCAAGCCGGCCTGGCTGGAGGAGCCCGTACCGCCGGAGAACCTCAAGGCGCTGAAGAAGGTCGCCGAGAAGGTCGACATGCCGGTGGCGACGGGTGAGCGGATCCATGACCGGATCGAGTTCCGGGAGCTGTTCGAGGACCAGTCCGTCGACATCATCCAGCCCGACGTCGGCCACATCGGCGGCATCTGGGAGACGCGGAAGCTCGCCGCCACCGCCGAGACCCACTACACGCTCGTCGCCCCGCACAACGTCGGCGGGCCCGTGCTGACCGCCGCCTCGCTCCAGGTCGGTTTCACCTCGCCGAACTTCAAGATCCTTGAGCACTTCAACGACTTCGCCGACGCGGACATCAAGAAGGTCGTGAAGGGGGCTCCCTACGTCGACCCGGAGGACGGGTGCTTCCACCTGTCCGACGCCCCGGGGCTCGGCGTCGAGCTGGACACCGACGCCGCCGCCGAGTTCCCGCAGCAGCAGGCCCGGTTCGACCTCTGGGCCGAGGGCTGGGAGCAGCGCAAGCCCAAGGGCACCCAGTGAGCGGCCACCACGTCGTCGTCCAGGGCCCCGGTGAGCACCGGCTCGCGGAGCACGAGTCGCGCGCACCCGCCGCCGGTGAGGCGCTCGTCCGCGTGCACGCGGCCGGTATCTGCGGCAGCGACCGCGAGGTGCACCAGGGGAACCGGCCGGAAGGGTACGTGCGGTATCCGCTCGTCCCGGGTCATGAGTGGTCCGGGACGGTCGAGGCGGTCGGGGCCGGGGTGCCGGACTCGCTCGTCGGGCGGAAGGTCGTCGGCGAGGGGTTCCGCAACTGCCAGGTCTGCGACCGGTGCCACGCGGGCGAGACGACGCTGTGCACGGCCGGGTACGAGGAGACCGGGTTCACCCAGCCGGGCGCGATGGCGCCGACGCTGACGCTTCCGGCCCGGCTGCTGCACGTCCTGCCCGACGACGCCGACCTCTCCGCCGCCGCCCTGCTGGAGCCCGCCGCCTGCATCGCCGCCGCCGCGCTGAAGGCGAACGCCCGGCCGGGTGAGCGGGTGGCGGTGGTCGGCACCGGCACGCTCGGCATGTTCGCCGTGCAGTTCCTCGCCGCCGCCTCGCCGGCCGAGCTGCTCGTGGTCGGCAGCCGGGACGACCGGGAGGCGCTCTCCCGGCAGTTCGGGGCCACCGATTTCCGTACGAAGAGTCAGCCGCTCCCCGACGACTTCGATGTCGTCGTCGAGACCGCCGGGTCCGCCGACGCCGCCCGGACCGCCGCGTCGCTGCTGCGGCGCGGCGGGCGGCTGGTGCTGACCGGCATCCCGGCGGCCGGTGCCGACGGCCTCGACCCGACCGATCTCGTGGTGCGGCAGCTGGAGGTGCACACCGTCTTCGGTGCGCCGCCGGACGCCTGGTCCCACACCGTGCGGGTCTTCGCCGCCGGGCTGCTCGACCCGCTGCCGCTGGTGACGCACGAGCTGCCGCTCGCCGAGTTCGGCCACGCCATCGAGCTGGTGGGGTCCGGCGATCCGAAGGTCGGCAAGGTTCTGCTCCGCCCTTAGGGGCCCTCAGCCGTACGCCGGTACGGGGGCGACCTGACGGCCCCCGTACCGGCGTACATCCCACGCCAACGCCCCGCCTGCCCCGTGCCGCGAACCTCGTCCGGCATACCGAACACGAAGGACAGCTTGTGACCGACGCTTCCGCCACGGCAGCCCGCCGGCCCGGTGAGCAGGCGCTCACCGCCCTCGGCCTGGGCGCCCCCGCCCTCGACCCCGCCGACGCCTCGCCGCACGCCTTCCCGGACGGCGGTCGCTGGCGCACCGAGGTCCCCTCCTGCGAGGGGCCCGAGGCGCTGGCGGTGGTGCTCAAGGAGTCCTCCCGCCTCGACGTGCCGATCCACCGGATCAGCCAGGGCAGCGGCGTGTGGATGCTCACCGACGCCGAGATCACCGAGATGGTCGAGGCCACCGCCGAACGCGACATCGAGCTGTGCCTGTTCACCGGGCCGCGCGGCACCTGGGACATCGGCGGGTCCACCCGTACCGACTCCGGCGGCGGAGGGACGCGGGCGCGCGGCCACGACGCCGTCGCCGGGTGCGTCGAGGACGCCGTGCGCGCCACCGAACTGGGCGTGAAGTGCCTGCTGGTCGCCGACGAGGGCGTGCTGTGGACGCTGCACCGGGCGCGGAGTGCCGGGATCATCCCCGCCGACACCACGCTGAAGGTCTCCGCGCTCGTCGGGCCGGTCAACCCCGCCTCGTTCGCCGTCTACGAGCGGCTCGGCGCCGACTCCGTCAATGTGCCGAGCGACCTCACCCTTGACCACCTCACCGAGATCCGCCGGGTGTCGGGGGCGCCGCTGGACATGTACATCGAGGCGCCGGACGATCTCGGCGGTTATGTGCGCATGTACGAGGTGGCCGAGCTGATCCGGCGCGGCGCCCCGATCTACCTGAAGTTCGGGCTGTCGAAGTCGCCCGGGATCTATCCGTACGGCCACCACCTGCGGGAGCTGACGCTGGCCACCGCCAAGGAGCGGGTGCGGCGCGGGCGGCTCGCGCTGGATCTGCTCCAACGGCACGGCGCCGAGGGGGAGATGGCCGCGCTGGGGTCCCGACTGCCCGGCTCGCTCAACCGGTTCGAGATCTCGTCATAACGTTCTGGAAACTCCCTTCTCAAAAGAAGACATGACCGCGCACAATCCGACACACCTCGTCTCGGTTCCTCCTCGCACACATCAAGGATGATGATCATGCGCAACCGCAGAGCCGCCATCGCCGCCATCGCCTCGGCCGCCTCCCTCGCCCTGACCCTGACCGCCTGCGGCCAGAGCAGCGAGGGCGGCAGCGAGGAGGACAAGGGAGGCGCGGAGGGCGCCACCATCGGCGTCGCGATGCCGACCAAGTCCTCCGAGCGCTGGATCGCCGACGGCAACTACGTCGTCAAGGAACTGGAGTCCAAGGGCTACAAGGCCAAGCTGGTCTACGGCGAGGACGACCCCGACCAGCAGGTCTCCCAGATCGAGAACCTGATCACGCAGGGCGTGAAGGCGCTGATCATCGCGGCCATCGACAACAAGTCGATGAACAACGTGGTGCAGCAGGCCAAGGACGCCGACATCCCGGTGATCTCCTACGACCGCCTGATCCTCGGCACGGAGAACGTCGACTACTACGCCTCCTTCGACAACGAGAAGGTCGGCGAGCTCCAGGGCAACTACATCCTGGAGAAGCTCGGTCTGAAGGACGGCAGCGAGAAGGGCCCCTTCAACATCGAGCTGTTCGCCGGCTCCAACGACGACAACAACACCCGGTACTTCTTCTCGGGTGCGATGAAGGTGCTCCAGCCCTACATCGACAAGAAGCAGCTGGTCGTGCGCTCCAAGCAGACCGCGCTCAACCAGGTCACGACCCTGCGCTGGGACGGCGGCACCGCGCAGAAGCGCATGGACGACATCCTGACCTCGGCGTACAAGAGCGAGCGGGTCGACGCGGTGCTCTCGCCGTACGACGGCATCTCCATCGGCATCCTCTCCGCCCTGAAGTCGGACGACTACGGGTCCAAGAGCAAGCCGCTGCCGGTCGTCACCGGCCAGGACGCCGAGCTGGCCTCGGTGAAGTCGATCATCGCCGACGAGCAGTCGATGACGGTCTACAAGGACACCCGCGAGCTGGCGAAGGTGTCCTCGAACATGGTCGACGCCCTGCTCAACGACAAGAAGCCCGAGGTCAACGACGAGAAGACCTACGACAACGGTGCCAAGGTCGTCCCGGCGTACCTGCTGGAGCCGGTCGCCGTCGACAAGGAGAACTACCAGAAGGTCGTCGTCGACTCCGGTTACATCAAGGAAAGCGACCTCAAGTAACCGCCGGCACCGAGTGATTGGAAGGCACGACCATGGCGGGACCCGTCCTGGAAATGCGCTCGATCGTCAAGACCTTTCCCGGCGTCAAGGCGCTGTCGGACGTCACGCTGACCGTCCGTCAGGGCGAGGTCCACGCCATCTGCGGGGAGAACGGCGCCGGCAAGTCGACGCTGATGAAGGTCCTCTCGGGCGTCCACCCGCACGGCACGTACGAAGGGGACATCCTCTTCGAGGAGCAGCCCTGCTCCTTCAAGGACATCCGGGCCAGTGAGCGGCACGGCATCGTGATCATCCACCAGGAACTGGCCCTGGTGCCCTACCTCTCCATCGCGGAGAACATCTTCCTGGGCAACGAGCACGCCGCCCGGGGCTTCATCAACTGGAACGACACGCTCCGCCACGCCACCGAGCTGCTGCGCCGGGTCGGCCTGGACGAGCACCCGGAGACCCGGGTCGCGGACATCGGCGTCGGCAAGCAGCAGCTGGTGGAGATCGCCAAGGCGCTGTCGAAGAAGGTGAAGCTGCTCATCCTGGACGAGCCGACGGCGGCTCTGAACGACGAGGACAGCGGAAAGCTCCTCGACCTGATCCTTCAGCTGAAGGAACAGGGCATCACCTCGATCATCATCTCGCACAAGCTGAACGAGATCCGCCGCGTCGCCGACTCGGTGACCATCCTGCGGGACGGCCGGACCATCGAGACGCTGGACGTGAAGGCCGAGGAGACCACCGAGGACCGGATCATCAGCGGCATGGTCGGGCGCGACCTGGAGCACCGCTTCCCCGAGCGCTCCCCGCACGACGCGGAGGACGGCCGCGCGCCGGCCCTGGAGATCCGCGACTGGACCGTGCACCACCCCATCGACCAGCAGCGCAAGGTCGTCGACGGGGTGTCGCTCAACGTCCGGCGGGGCGAGATCGTCGGCATCGCGGGGCTGATGGGCGCCGGCCGCACGGAACTGGCCATGAGCGTCTTCGGGCGCACCTACGGCCGGCACGCGGGCGGCACCGTCCTCAAGGACGGCACGGAGATCCGTACCAAGACCGTCTCCGAGGCGGTCGGGCACGGGATCGCGTACGTCACCGAGGACCGCAAGCACTACGGGCTCAACCTCATCGACACCATCGGGCGGAACATCTCGCTCAGTGCCCTGGGCAAGGTCGCCAAGCGGGGGATCGTCGACGAGCACGGCGAACGCCAGGTCGCCGAGGACTTCCGCAAGTCGATGAACATCAAGGCGCCGACCGTCTTCGAGCCGGTGGGCAAGCTCTCCGGCGGCAACCAGCAGAAGGTCGTCCTCAGCAAGTGGATCTTCGCGGGTCCGGACGTGCTGATCCTGGACGAGCCGACGCGCGGCATCGACGTCGGCGCCAAGTACGAGATCTACACGGTCATCGACCGACTGGCCGCCCAGGGCAAGGCGGTCGTCTTCATCTCCTCCGAGCTGCCGGAGCTGCTCGGCATGTGCGACCGCATCTACACGATGGCCGCGGGGCGGCTGACCGGTGAGTTCTCGCGGGCCGAGGCCTCGCAGGAAGCGCTGATGCGTCAGATGACGAAGGACAAAGAGGTAACCCGATGAGCACGGATGTGACCGCCAAGACGCCGGCTCCCGCGCCGGCCGGGAAGGGCGGAGGAGCCGGCGGCGACGGCCTGCTCCAGCTGATGCTGGACGGCATGCGCCGCAACATGCGGCAGTACGGCATGCTGTTCGCGCTCGGCCTGATCGTGGTGCTGTTCGCCATCTGGACCAACGGCGACCTGCTGCTGCCGCGCAACGTCTCCAACCTGGTCCTGCAGAACAGCTACATCCTGATCCTCGCGATCGGCATGATGCTGGTGATCATCGCGGGCCACATCGACCTGTCGGTCGGCTCGCTGACGGCGTTCATCGGCTCGATGGCCGCCGTGTTCATGGTGAAACACGACATCCCGTGGCCGCTCGCGCTGATCCTGTGCCTGGCGATGGGCGCGGTCGCGGGCGCGGTGCAGGGGTTCTTCATCGCCTACGGCGGGATACCGTCGTTCATCGTGACCCTCGCGGGCATGCTGATCTTCCGCGGTCTCACCGAGATCTTCCTGGAGGGCCAGACCCTCGGCCCGTTCCCGGAGGGCCTGCAGAAGGTCGCCAACGGCTTCCTCCCCGAGGTCGGCCCGAACACGAACTATCACAATCTGACGCTGCTGCTGGGCATCGCGCTGATCGCGTTCGTCCTCTTCCAGGAGTGGCGTGACCGCAAGCGGCAGCAGGACTTCGCGCTCGACGTCCTGCCGGCCAAGCTGTGGGCGCTGAAGCTGGTGGCGCTGGCCGCCGCGATCCTGGTCGTCACGATGCTGCTCGCCAGCTACAAGGGCGCCCCGATCGTCCTGCTGATCCTCGGTGTGCTGCTGGTCGGCTTCGGCTACGTCATGCGCAACGCGATCATCGGCCGCCACATCTACGCCATCGGCGGCAACCTGCCCGCGGCCAAGCTGTCGGGCGTGCGGGACAAGAAGGTCACCTTCCTGGTCTTCGTGAACATGGGCATGCTCGCGGCCCTGGCGGGTCTGGTCTTCGCCGCCCGCTTCAACGCGGCCTCGCCCAAGGCCGGCCTCAACTTCGAGCTGGAGGCCATCGCCGCCTCCTTCATCGGCGGCGCGTCGATGAGCGGCGGCGTCGGCACGGTCCTCGGCGCGATCATCGGCGGTCTGGTCCTGGGCGTGCTGAACAACGGCATGAACCTCGTCGGCATCGGCACCGACTGGCAGCAGGTCATCAAGGGCCTGGTGCTGCTGGCGGCGGTCGGCTTCGACGTGTGGAACAAGCGCAAGGTCGGTTCGTAGGTTCACTCCCGCACTTCCGTACAGGAGCCGCACATGGAACTGAGCAGACGCACGGTCATCGCGGGCGCGGCGGCGACGGGACTCGCCGCCGCCGCGGCCGGCGGCACGGCACACGCCACAGGAGGCAGGAAGCCGGTGAAGAAGCTCTTCGGCACACTCGCCGACGGCACGAAGGTCCACAGCTGGTCGCTGGAGAACGGCGGCACCCGGCTGAAGGTCCTCTCCTACGGCGGTGTCGTGCAGTCCCTGGAGATACCGGACCGGCGCGGCCGGTACGCCAACGTCTCCGCGGGCTTCGACAACCTCGACGACTACGTGGCCCGCAGCCCGCACTTCGGCGCGCTGATCGGCCGCTACGGCAACCGCATCGCCAAGGGCCGCTTCACGCTGGACGGCACCACGTACCAGCTCTCCGTCAACGACGGCGAGAACTCCCTGCACGGCGGCGCGCTCGGCTTCGACTACCGGGTGTGGGACGTCGAGCCGTTCACCAAGGGCTCCGACGTCGGCCTGTACCTGTACTACACGAGCGTCGACGGCGAGATGGGCTACCCGGGCACGCTGAAGACGAAGGTGACGTACACGCTCACCCGCTCCGGCGACTGGCGCATCGACTACGAGGCGACCACCGACAAGGCCACCGTCGTCAACCTCACCAGCCACGTGTACTGGAACCTGGCCGGCGAGGGCAGCGGCACCATCGAGGACCACGAGCTGTCGATCGCCGCGTCCCGGTTCACGCCCACCGACGCGGGTCTGATCCCGACGGGCGAGCTGGCGAAGGTCGCGGGCACCGCGTTCGACTTCCGCCGCGCCAAGCCGATCGGCCGGGACATCCGCGCCGGGCACCCGCAGCTGGTCCTGGCCAAGGGCTACGACCACAACTGGGTGCTGGACAAGGGCATCACCGCCCGCCCCGAGCACATCGCCACCCTGCGCGACCCGTCCTCGGGCCGTTCGCTGAAGATCGCCACCGACCAGCCGGGCCTTCAGTTCTACTCCGGCAACTTCCTCGACGGCACGCTGACCGGCCCCGGCGGCTCCGTCTACCGGCAGGGTGACGCGCTCTGCCTGGAGACGCAGCACTTCCCGGACTCGCCGAACCAGCCGTCGTTCCCGTCGACGGTGCTGCGGCCGGGCCAGACGTACCGGACGACGACGGTCCACTCGTTCGACGCGTAGGCCCCGGCAGTGACGGCCGTTCACAACTTCCTCACATGAGTTGAACAACGGCGTACGCCGGTCCGTATTGATGGGCGGCCCGTGCTCCCCCGCGCGGGCCGCCCAGCTACGGAGGTCCCCTTGGCCGGCAACGTCACCTCGCTGTTCCGCTCCACGGCGGCGCACAGTCCGTCGATGGCGGCGCTGGCCCGCGAGAGCGACGGGGCCGGCCCGGTGGACTTCTGCATCCCGTGCAACCCGTACTTCCCCACCCCGGAGATGTTCGAGGACATGGCGGGCCGGCTGCGGGACATCATCACGTACTACCCGAGCGGCGCTGACACCATCACCGCCGAGCTGTGCAGCCTGCTCCAGCTGCCGCCGCAGTGCGTGGCGATGGGCAACGGCTCCACCGAGCTGATCACCTGGATCGACCACCTGCTGGTCCGCGAGTCCCTCGCCGTGCCCGTGCCCACCTTCGGGCGCTGGACCGACCAGCCGATGGAGACCGGCAAACGGGTCGACATGTTCCCGCTCCAGGAGGCGGGCGGCTTCGCCCTCGACCTCGCGCAGTACGCCGAGTTCATCCGCGCCCGGGGCACGCGCGTCGCCGTCATCTGCAACCCCAACAACCCCGACGGCGGCTATCTGCACAAGCACGCGCTCGTGCAGTTCATGGACGCGATGGCCGACCTGGACCTGGTGGTGATCGACGAGTCGTTCCTGGAGTTCGCCGACGCGGAGACCGAACCGTCGGTGGTGCAGGAGGCGATGCTCCGCCCCAACGTCATCGTGCTGCGCAGCCTCGGCAAGAACTTCGGCCTGCACGGCATCCGCTTCGGCTACCTCGTCGCCAACCCGGCGCTCGCGGGCAAGGTCCGCTCGATGCTGCCGAAGTGGAACCTCAACTCCTTCGCCGAGCACGTGGTGTTCATGCTGAAGGAGCACGGCGCCGAGTACGCGCGGAGCCTGCACGAGGTGCGCCGCGACCGCCTCGACATGGCCGGCCAGCTCGCCGCCCTGCCCGGCCTCACGGTCTACCCCTCACAGGGCAACTTCCTCTTCGTGCGCCTTCCCGTCGGCGCCGAGGGCACCGTGGTCCGGGACCGGCTCCTCACCGAGCACCGGGTCCTGATCCGCGAGTGCGGCAACAAGATCGGCTCCTCCAGCCGCTTCGTCCGTCTCGTGGTCCGCCCCCAGGTGGACGTACGTCGCCTGGTGTCCGGCCTGGACCAGGTGCTCTACGGGACCAGGAGGGGAGCCGCCGGGCCCGAGCAGGCGACCGGGACCGGCTACAGCTCGGGCACGGCGGCGGTCGACCGCCTGGTCGGCGAGACCAACGGCTCCGGCATGCGGGGACTGGCCGCCCAGGCCACCGCCCCGCCCCTGACCGCCGGCACCGGCATGCCGCTCCCCGCCGCCGCCCCCGTCGCCCCCGCGGCGGGCGG
>NZ_JAVRHI010000089.1:0-31747 GCF_034105845.1 Streptomyces sp. CRN 30
TTGGGCTCGTGGCAGCGCTCGCACGCAACCAGGGTGGGGACCGCAGCCTTCCACTGCGACCGGCGGTGGCGCGTGTTGCTGCGCGACATCTTCCGCTTCGGAACAGCCACGGCTACTTCTCCTGCTTCTCGTCGACGCCCGCTTCCGCTTCGGCGCCGCTCATGTCGTCCTTCTCGCCGTCTCCGAGTGAACCGGCGAGTCCCTGCAGTGCCGCCCAACGGATGTCGACGGCGTCATGGTGGTGGTCCGGGTCGTCCGACAGGCGTACTCCGCATTCGGAGCACAGACCCTGGCAGTCTTCCTGGCACACCGGCTGCATCGGCAGTGCGAGCACCACCGCATCCCGCAGCACGGGTTCGAGGTCGAACAAGCCGTCCTCTAGGAAGAGCCTGTCCTCGTCGTCCTCGGCGTCGTCGCCCGGTTCCGCGATCACGCGGCCCCGGTCGTCGGCGTCAGGGTACGAGAACATCTCCTGGAAGTCCGCGTCGAGCTCCAGCTCGACGGGCTCCAGACACCTTACGCACTCCCCCTCGGCGGCCGCACGGGCGGTGCCTGTGACAAGCACCCCTTCCAGGACCGATTCGAGCCGGAGCTCCAGCTCCACCGGGGCGCCTTCCGGCACTCCGATGACTCCCTTGATACCGAAGTCCTTGGGGGCGTCGACCGTGCGGGTCAGGCGCTGCAGCGCACCAGGACGCCGTCCCAGCTCGTGTGTGTCGAACACGAGGGGGTTGCGGTGGTCGAGGCGGGCGTTCAGAACCATTCCAACTTTCGGTCTTCGAGCTGAGGGGACGCCGCCGTGGTGTTCCGGGCAGCGCTGATCGCGGATGTGCGTGCGACCGAAGAGCCAGGATACTGGACCATTCGCTCTCGGCCCAATCCGGTCCCGGTACCCGTGGACGGCTACAGTCCGCGGCCCTGTTCGTAGGCCCTCAGCTGCTCCGCGCTGATCATGCTGGTGTCGAAGAGGCTGGTCTCGTCGAGCGCCTGCGACTGCTGCTCCGGGATGTGCCCGCCGTGCTGCTGGGGCTGGGCGTAGCCCTGCTGGACGTCGTACCCCTGCTGCTGCGCGTCGTACGCCGTCTGCTGGGGGTCGTAGCCCGGCTGCTGGGCGTCGTAGCCCTGGTACGCGGCGGCGTACGGGTCGGCCTGCTGGTAGCCGTACGCGTCCTGCTGACCGCCGTAGCCCTGCTGGTACCCGGTGTAGGGGTCGGCCTGCTGGGCGTAGCCGTAGCCGGTCTGGTCGGCCGGGGCGGCCTGGGCCGCCGCGGGCTGCTGCCGCGGTGGCTGGTCGGTGTACTCCCGCTGCCTGGCGGCTTCGGCGGCGGCCTCGGCGGCCGTCTCGGTCTCGGAGAGGGCGGCCAGGTCGGCGAGGTAGTCGGCGTCGCTGGAGTGCTGCCGGGTGGTGGTGTCGTCGGCGAGGGCGCCGAGGTCGTCCGTGGCGATCCGGCCGTGCAGCTTCTGCCGGCCGCGGCCGACGGCCTCCAGGGTCTTGGCCAGGACCGCCTCGAAGGCGCCCAGCTTGACGTCGACGTAGGCGTCGGCGTCGCGGCGCAGGGTCTCCGGGTCGTGGCTGCGCTCGGGGGCGTCCTCGTCCTCGTAGCCGTTCTCGTCGGTGCCCGGACCGGTGCCGAGGAGCTTCTCGCGGCCCCGGCCGACCGAGCCGAGGGTCTTGGTGAGGACGACCTCGAAGTTGGCGAGCTTGGAGTCGACGTAGTCGTCGGCCTCCGCGCGGACCTCCTCGGCCTCCCTGCGGGCCTCGGTGAGGATGCGGTCGGCCTCGGCCTGGGAGCGGCGGACGACCTCCATGTCGGAGATCAGGGAGCCGCGCTCGGCGTGCGCGGTCTCGATGATCCGGTCGGCCTCCTGACGGGCCTGCTCCACCATCTGGTCGCGGTCGCCGATCAGCTCCTGGGCCTGGGCGAGGGAACCGGGCAGCGCGGCGCGCACCTCTTCCAGCAGGGAGAGCAGGTCGGCGCGGTTGACCACGCAGGAGGCCGACATGGGCATGGATCGGGCGCCGGAGACCGTCGTGACGATCTCGTCCAGCTTCTGTTGCACGTCCACCGTGTGCTCGCCACTCTCTACAGCTGTGTTGGAGACGGACGGGACGACTGTACGGCTCCGGGGCGGGCGCCGGACAGCGCCCCGGGCGTCAGCTCCTGCCGAGGCGCTCGGCGAGGGCGTCGTTCACCAGCGGGGGCACCAGGTGGGACACGTCGCCGCCCCAGGTCGCGACCTCCTTGACCAGGGAGGACGACAGGAAGCTGTAGGTGGGGTTGGTGGGCATGAAGAGCGTCTCCACACCCGAGAGGCCGTTGTTCATCTGGGCCATCTGCAGCTCGTAGTCGAAGTCGCTGACGGCACGCAGGCCCTTGACGATGGCCGGGATCTCACGCTCCTTGCAGAAGTCGACGAGGAGGCCGTGGAAGGACTCCACGCGGACGTTGCCGTACTCGGCGGTGACCCGGCCGATCAGGTCGATCCGCTCCTCGATCGTGAACAGGCCCTTCTTCGACTGGTTGATCATCACCGCGACGTAGATCTCGTCGTACATCCTGGAGGCACGGGCGATGATGTCGAGGTGTCCATTGGTGATCGGGTCGAACGACCCGGGACAGACGGCGCGGCGCACTGCAGATCCCTCGCTCTCCGGTCCGGTCATCGTGCGTCTTCGCACGTAGAGGCGGCGAGACCGTACCAAAAGGTTCCCTCGCCGTAGCGACGGGCCCGGAGGGGTTCGAAACCCTCCGGCCAGTGGAACTCACCGCCCCTGGTGCTCCGCTCCACGGTGACTAGGGCGTCGTCCACGAGCCAGCCCTGGGTGCGGAGTGTGAGGAGGATCTCCCGAAGATCGTCGTCGGTGACGGCGTACGGGGGGTCGAGGAAGACGAGGTCGTACGGGGCGTCCGGCGGGGTCTGGACGACCTGCTGGGCCTTGCCGGCGCGGACCTCGGCGCCGGGCAGGCGGAGGCTCCTCACGTTCTCCCGGACGGTGCGGGCGGCTCTGGCGTCGGCCTCCACGAGGAGGACGTGGCCCGCCCCCCGGGAGAGCGCTTCCAGGCCGACCGCGCCGGAGCCGGCGTACAGGTCGAGGACCCGTTCGCCGTCCAGGGCGCCGCCGAGGAGGGACTCCCAGGTGGAGAGGAGGCCCTCGCGGGCACGGTCGGAGGTGGGGCGGGTGCCGTTCCCCGGCGGGACGGCCAGGCGGCGTCCGCCGGCGGTACCGGCGATCACGCGGGTCATCTGTGGTTCCTTGGGTGTGGACGGCTGACGGGTCTCAGTGTGGCTGGTCGCGCGGTTCCCCGCGCCCCTGGGTGGGCCTGCCTCAGCCCTTTTCCAAGTACTGTTCCCTCTCCTCGTCCAGGAGGGCGTCCAGGGCCGTCCTCAGGCCGGGGAGACCGGTCAGCTCCGGGTCGGCCGCGACGACCGCCGCCGCCTCCTGGCGGGCCTCGGCGATGATCTCCTCGTCCTCGATGACGGCGAGGACGCGCAGGGAGGTGCGGGCGCCGGACTGGGCCTGGCCGAGGACGTCGCCCTCGCGGCGCTGTTCGAGGTCGATGCGGGAGAGCTCGAAGCCGTCGAGGGTGGCTGCCACCGCGCTCAGCCGCTGGCGGGCCGCGCTCGCCTCGGGCATCTCGGTGACCAGCAGGCAGAGGCCGGGGGCCGAGCCGCGGCCGACGCGGCCGCGCAGCTGGTGCAGCTGGGAGACGCCGAAGCGGTCCGCGTCCATGATCACCATGGCGGTGGCGTTGGGGACGTTGACGCCGACCTCGATGACGGTGGTGGCGACCAGGACGTCGGTCTCGCCCGCGGCGTAGCGGCGCATGACGGCGTCCTTGTCGTCGGGCTGCATACGGCCGTGCAGGACCTCGACCTTGAGCCCGGCCAGGGGGCCCGCGGCGAGCTGGTCGGCGACGTCGAGGACGGCGAGCGGCGGGCGCTTGTCTCCGTCCTCCCCCGCGGGTCCGCCCTTCTTCGCGGGTTTCTCGGGCTTCTCGGGCTCATCGCCGATGCGGGGGCAGACCACGTACGCCTGGTGGCCGTTCTCCACTTCCTCGCGGACCCGCTCCCAGGCGCGGGAGAGGAAGTGGGGTTTGTCCGCGGCCGGCACGACGTGGCTGGCGATGGGTGAGCGGCCGGCCGGGAGCTGGTCCAGGACGGAGGTCTCCAGGTCGCCGAAGACGGTCATGGCGACCGTGCGCGGGATGGGGGTGGCGGTCATGACGAGCAGGTGCGGGGGCTGCTTGCCCTTGCCGCGCAGGGCGTCGCGCTGCTCGACGCCGAAGCGGTGCTGCTCGTCGACGACGACCAGGCCGAGGTCGTGGAACCGGACCTTGTCCTCGATCAGGGCGTGGGTGCCGATGACGAGCCCGGCCTCGCCGGTGACCAGGTCGAGGAGTGCCTGGCGGCGGGCGGCGGCGCCCATGGAACCGGTGAGCAGCACGACCTTGGTGGCGTGCTCGGCGCCGCCCAGCAGACCGCCCTCGGCCAGCTCGCCCATCATCTCCACGATCGACCGGTGGTGCTGCTGGGCGAGGACCTCGGTGGGCGCGAGCATGACGGCCTGTCCGCCCGCGTCGACGACGGCGAGCATGGCGCGCAAGGCCACCATCGTCTTGCCCGAGCCGACCTCGCCCTGGAGCAGCCGGTGCATGGGGTGGTCGGTGGCCAGGTCGTCGAAGATCTCGCGGGAGACCTTCCGCTGGCCCTCGGTGAGGGTGAAGGGCAGGCGGTCGTCGAAGGCGGTGAGGAGGCCGTCGGGGCTCGGGCGGCGCGGGACGGCGGCCAGTTGGGTCTCGGCGTGGCGGCGGCGGGCCAGGGCGACCTGGAGGACGAACGCCTCGTCCCACTTCAGGCGGGCGCGGGCGTCGGTGACGTCGGCCTGGGTGGCGGGCCGGTGGATCCTGTGCAGGGCATCGGGGAGGGAGAGCAGGCCGCGTCCCTCGCGCAGTGACTCCGGGAGCGGGTCGACGGCGTCCCGGGCGGCGGGCAGCACCGTCTGGATCGCCTTGCCCAGCTTCCAGGACTCCAGCTTGGCGGTGGCCGGGTAGAGCGGGATGAGGGCGCCGGCCCAGCTCTCCACCGTCTCCTCGGTGTCGCCGCGCAGCAGCTCGTAGGCCGGGTGGGCGAGCTGGAGGCGGCGGTTGAAGACGGAGACCTTGCCCGCGAACATCGCGCGGGTGCCCGGCAGCAGCTCCTTGTGCGGTTTGTGCACGCCGTTGCCGAAGAAGACCAGCTGGAGCCGGCCGCTGCCGTCGGTGATGGTCACCTCCAGGCGCTGTCCCTTGCCGCGCGGGGCCCTGGACGACGCGAAGGTGTGCAGGCGGGCGTCGGCGACCTGGGCGACCACCGTGACGTGCTCGTCCATGGGCAGGTCGGCGAGGTGGGTGAGCTGCCCGCGCTCCTCGTATCTGCGCGGGTAGTGGTGGAGGAGGTCGCCGACGGTGCGCAGGCCGAGGTGCTCGGCCATCACCTTGGCGGTGGCGGGGCCGAGCACCGACTTCAGCGGCTGGTGCAGTGGTTCTTGCTTCGCGGGCACGAGATCCATTGCACACCACGCCACTGACATCGCCGTATACGTCGTGGAAAACCCCTGGTCAGGCGGGTGGCTTCGGGCCTAGGATGACGCGCTCCGGCTCGTTCCCAGCCCGCGGCCGCCGCCTCACCGGGGCCGCCCGACCCCGCGCCGTGACCGTCCCCCCACCGGCGCTGCGACGATGGATTCCCAGACCTCTTCCAGTTCTCCGGCCGCACCGTCACCGAGGCCGTCCCACACGTTCCAGGTCGACCTGCGCGGTCTGGTGGACCTGCTCTCCCATCATCTCTACTCCAGCCCCCGGGTCTATCTGCGCGAGCTGTTGCAGAACGCCGTGGACGCGATCACCGCGCGGCGGGCCGAGGAGCCCGGCGCTCCGGCCCGGGTGCGGCTGTACGCCGGTCCCGACGGGCTGCGCGTCGAGGACACCGGCGTCGGGCTCACCGAGGCGGACGTGCACGACCTGCTCGCCACGATCGGCCGCAGCTCCAAGCGGGCCGAGGGGGTGCAGGAGGCCCGCTCCGGTTTCCTCGGGCAGTTCGGCATCGGCCTGCTGGCCTGCTTCGTCGTCGCGGAGCGCATCCGGGTGGTGAGCCGCAGCGCCCGTGTGCCCGACGCGCCGCTCGTGGAGTGGACGGCCCGGGAGGACGGGTCGTACACCGTGCGGACGCTGCCGGCCACCGACGGCGAGCGGCCCGAACCCGGCACCACCGTGCACCTGGTGGCCCGCGCGGGGGCCGGTGAGTGGCTGGAGGCCACGCGCGTGCGCGAGCTGGCGCGGGACTTCGGCTCGCTGCTCCCCTACGACGTGCGGGTCGACGGCGAGGCGGTCACCGAGCTGCCGGCGCCGTGGGACCGCGCGCACCCCTCGCCGGCCGCGCGGCGGGTGGCGCTCGCCCGGCACTGCCGGGAGCTGTTCGGTTTCACTCCGCTGGACTCGATCGGCCTGGACGTGCCGCTGACCGGGCTCCGCGGGGTGGCGTACGTCCTGCCGTCGGCGGTCGGTCCGGCCCACCGCGCGGGGCACCGGGTGCACCTGAAGGGCATGCTGCTGACGGAGCGTGCCGAACAGCTGCTGCCCGACTGGGCGTTCTTCGTGCGCTGCGTGATCGACACGGACAGCCTGCGGCCCACGGCCTCGCGCGAGTCGCTCTACGAGGACGAGACGCTGGCCGCCGTACGGGAGGCGCTCGGCGAGCGGATCCGCTCCTGGCTGACCGGGCTCGCGGCGGGCGACCCCGAGCGGCTGGCCGCCTTCCTGGCCGTGCACCACCTGGGCGTGAAGGCGCTCGCGCGGCACGACGCGGAGATGCTGCGCGTGATGCTGCCGTGGCTGCCGTTCGAGACGAGCGACGGGCGGCTGTCCCTGGAGGAGTTCGCGCGGCGCCATCCGGTGGTGCACTACACCCGGACCGTCGAGGAGTACCGGCAGGTCGCGCCGATCGCGGCGGCGCAGGGCATCGGTGTGGTCAACGGCGGCTACACCTACGACACCGAGCTGGTCGAGGCGCTGCCCTCGGTGCGGCCGGGGACGGTCGTGGCCGAGCTGGACGCGGACACGGTGACGGCCCACCTGGACGCCGTCGACCCCGCGGAGGAACTGGCGCTGTCCGGTTTCCTGGCCGCCGCGCGGGCCCGCCTGGACCCGCTGGGCTGCGACGTGGCCCTGCGCGCCTTCCATCCGCTGTCCGTGCCCGCGCTGCACCTGGACGACCGCGCGGCGCGGCACGAGCAGGCCCGCGCGGAGGCCGAGGAGGGGGCCGACGACCTGTGGGCGGGCATCCTCGGTTCGCTGCGGGGCAGCGCGCCACGCGCGCGTCTGGTGCTCAACCATCTCAATCCGCTGGTGCGCAGGATCGGTTCGCTCGGCGATCCGGAGCTGATCGGCACCGCCACGGAGTCGCTGTACGGGCAGGCCCTGCTGATGGCGCAGCGGCCGCTGCGGCCCGCGGACTCGGCGCTGCTCAACCGCGCGTTCATCGGCCTCCTGGAGTGGGCCACGCACACGGAGGAGGACCGCCGGTGAACGGGCCGACGGACAGCGGGCCGACGGGGACCGGGCCGAACGGGGCCGGGGCGAAGGGGAACGGGCCGAACGGGGCCGGATCGAAGGGGGCAGGGCCGACTGACATCGACGGGCTGCGCCGGGCGATGGCCGAGAACGCCGAGCGGCCGGAGGGTCCGGCCCGCAACGCCCGCGCGGAGGAGCTGCTCGTCGCGGCGGAGGGGATGAACGTCCCGCTCGCCGTGATCGAGGCGCTCGGGCACCAGCTGAAGGTCTACAACTACAGCTCCGAGAAGGCGAAGATGTTCGTCCCCTTCGCGCGGCTGCTGCGCATGTGGGACGAGCACCCCGAGGACTTCGACGCCTACGAGGCGCACTCGCTGCACTGGGTCTTCAAGTGGATGTCGTCGGGCATGCTCGACCAGCCGCACATCCCGCTGGCCTCCGTGGAGAAGTGGCTGGGCGAGATGGAGCGCCGCTACCGGCTCGCCGGGCACTCCGAGCGCGCGGTGCGCTGCGCGGAGTTCAGCGTCGCCGCGCACCTCGGCGACACGGCCCGCGCGGAGCGGGCGTACGGGGCGTGGCTGGCCGCCGACCGGGACGAGATGGCCGACTGCCACGCGTGCGAGCTGCACACGCAGGGCTGGTGGCGGGCGGAGCGCGAGCGGGACGAGGAGGCGCTGCGGCTGTGGGGGCCGGTGCTGGAGGGCGAGTACACCTGCGCGCACGAGCCGCACACCGTCCTCGCGTCGTCCCTGCTGCCGCTGTTGCGGCTCGGCCGCGTGGACGAGGCACGCGCCCACCATCTGCGGGGCCTCAGACTGGTGCGGCCCATGGAGAGCATGCGCGGCGCGTACGCGGACCACGTGGAGTTCTGCGCGCTGTCCGGGAACGAGGCGCGCGCCCTGGAGCTGCTGGCCGAGCGTCCGGCGTACTTCACGGACGACGGTCAGCCGCGCAGCAGGCTGGACTTCCTGTGCGTGGTGGCACTCCTCATGGAACGGCTGGCCGCCCTGGGCCTCGGCGGGCGTGAGGTCCCGGGACCGGCCGGCCGGTCCTGGACCGCCGGGGAACTCGCCGCACACGCGCGTGCCGAGGCGCTCGCGCTGGCGGCACGGTTCGACGAACGCAATGGCACGTCGTACGTGAGCGAGCGGGCACGCGCGCGTATGGAGCGCGGTCCGCTGGTGGAGCGGCTGCCGCTGGGGCTGCGCACGGCGCGTCCGGTCCCGGTGCCCGCCCCGGCTCCGGCCACCGCGCCGGACGGCCCGGGTGCTTCGGGCCCGTCGGCGCTTCGGGATCTCCCGGCGCTGATAACCGAGGCCCGCCGTCTCTCCGACACCCTCCGGCCGCACGCGGTTCAGGCGTGGGCGGCCGTCGCGCGGGCCGCGGAGGGCGTCGAGCTGGACGCCCGCGACCGTGCGGAGGTACTCGACCACCGCGCGACGGGGCTGGGGCCCGAGGGCGCGGAACTGTTCGAACAGGCCGCGGAGCTGTACGCGGAGGCCGGTGACCCGGGCGAGGCCCTGGCGGCACGCGCGCGTGCGGCGTACGTCCGCGCCCTCGCGGGCGAGCCGGAAGCGGCCCTCGCCGCGGTCGAGGGGCCCTGCGAGGAGGTCGTGTCCCTGTACGCCGCCGGGGGGACGGGGCTGCTCCAGACCGCGTCGGTCCTGATGGCGCGGGCGCGCGTCCTGATGCGGTGCGTGCACGAGGCGGCAGTGGAGGAGGGTGCGGGGGCCGGCGGCCCGGAGCCGGAGCCCGTACCCGAGGCGGGCGGCTCGGGCTCGTTCCCCGGTGCCGCCCGCCGCGCCGCGCGGGAGCTGCTCGCACTCGTCGACGGGCGGACCGGTGAGGACGTCCGGTTCGCCGCGCGGGACGCCGAGGCGCGGGGGATGCTGGCGGAACTGGCGGCCCGCGCGGGGGAGCTCGAAGGGGCCGCCGCGCTGTTCGCCGGGGCGGCGGAGGGGTTCGTGGCGGCGGGGCTGCCGTGGTTCGCCGTGGAGTACGAGGCCCGGCTCGCGCAGCTCGCGCACCACCTCGGCGATCCGGCGGGAGCGGAACGCGCGCTGCGCGCGGCCCTGGACCATGGCGGACCGCACCTGGAGCCGACCGGCCGGGCGCGCCTGCACCTCCAGCTCGCCGAGGTCCTCGGCGGCCGGAACGCGGTCGAGGAGGCCGCCGGGCACGCCCTGGAGGCGGCGCACTGGGCCGACGAGGCCGGCGAGGGCCCGACGCTGGGCGCCTGGGCGCGTCAGCAGCTCGGCGGGCTGCTGCTGCGGCAGGGCCGGTGGGCGGAGGCCGCCGAGGTGCTGGAGGCCGTGCTGCCCGACATGAGCGCCGAGGCGCACGGGGACGGCGCTGTCGTCCAGACCCTGTGGTGGCTCGGCGACTGCCTGTCCGAGCTGGGCGAGCACCGCGCGGCGGCCGAGCGGCGGCTGCGGGCGGCCGAGTCCGCCCGGCACTGGCCCGAGCAGTACGACCACGCCACGCTCGCCCATCTCGCCGCGACCAGCCTCGACTCGGCCGGGCTGCACGCGGACGCGGAGCGGGCGTTCGCGCGCGCGGGCGACCTGTGGCGCTCTCTCGGCGACGTTCCCGGACTGGTCCGTTCCCTGCGCGCACGCGCGTGGCTCACGCTGCGCACCGGAGCGGGCACCGACCGGGCCCGGGAGCTGATGACGGAGGCGGCCGAAGCGTGCGAGGCGGCACTGGACGCGGCGCCCGGCGCCGCGGACCGGGCCGTGTACGCCGTGGAACTGGGCGGCACCCACCGGCAGTTCGCCGAGCTGCTGGCCCGGTCCGCCCCGGGGCACGCGGCCGAGCCGACGGCCCGCGCGGTGTGGGAGGAGGCCCTGTCCCGGGCGGAGCGGGCGGCCGCCGTCTTCGCCGGGGCCGGTCCGGACGCCCTCGCCGACCGGGCCGGGGCGGTGCTCCTGGCGGGCCGGCTGGCGGCCGAACTGGGCCGGTCCGCCGAGGCGACGGCACACGCGCGTGCCGTCCTCGCGCTCTACGGGGCGGCCGACGACGCCGACGAGGAGGCCGCCACGCGACGGGAGGAGGCCGAACGCCTCCTGCGGTACGCCACCGGGGAGCACACACCGGGGTGATCCCGGCCATGGGCCCGGTCCCGGCCATGGGTCCGGCCCCCGCCCTCTACCCCTCCCCCACCCGAACAAGCCACGGTTCACTCCACGCCGATCAGCAGGAGTGACCCCTGTCGGCCGCCTCGGTAGGTCACCGTGTCGACGGCGAGGTACGCCTCCCTGACCCGGCTCTCCAGGCGGTCGGCGACGTCCTCGGGGGCCTCGTCGCCGAGGACGAGGGTGACCAGTTCGCCGCCGGCCGCGAGCATCCGGTCGAGCACGGTCGTGGCGGTCTCGGTGACGTCGTCCCCGATCACCGCCACGTCCCCGTCGACCAGGCCGAGGACGTCGCCGGCCTGGCAGATGCCGGCCGTGGTCCACGACCGGTGCTCGGCGACGGTGACCTCGGCGTACCGGGTGGCGCCCGCCGCCGAGGTCATCGCCACGACGTCCTCGTCGAAGCGCCGCCCCGGCTCGTGCACGGCGAGCGCGGCGATCCCCTGGACCGCGGAACGGGTCGGGATGAGGGCGACCCGAACGCCGTCGGCCCGCGCCTGGTCGGCCGCCGCGGCGGCGGTGTGGCGCAGCTCGGCGTCGTTCGGCAGCAGCACCACCTCGCGCGCGTGCGCCCGCCGGACGGCCTCGGCCAGCTCCCCGCTGGCGGGCGGCTCCCCGGGACGCGCGAGCACGGCGGTCGCCCCGGCCTCGGTGTAGAGCCCGGCCAGTCCCTCGCCGGGCACGACCGCGACGACGGCCCGCTGGACCGGCTCGCGGGGCGGGCGCCCGGCACCGGTGGTGTGCGCGTCGCCGTGGCCGAAGTGGGTGATCCGGATGCGGTACGGGCGGCCGGCCTCGACGCCCGCCTCCACGGCGGCGCCCGCGTCGTCGACGTGCACGTGGACGTTCCACAGTCCGTCGCCGCCGACCACGACCAGGGAGTCCCCGAGGGCGTCGAGCCGCGCGCGCAGCCGCGCCACGGCGTCGTCGTCGGCCTCCAGGAGATAGATCACCTCGAAGGCGGGCCCGCCGTCCTCCGACGGGCACCCGGCACCGGGCCCCTGTTCAGGACGTCCGTCCTCGCCCACCGAATCGCCGGATCCGGACCCGTGCTCACCGTGCCGGCCCTCGCCCGCCGGCCCCTCGGCATCGGGCCGCCCCGCATGCCCGTCACCCACGCGCGCGTGCGGCACGGGCGTGGCCGCGGGCATCGGCACAGACACAGACACAGACACCGCTCCCCGCCCTGTCCCCGGCCGGTCCCCCGTCAGCGTCTCCACCAGCGCCCCGAGGACCGTCACCAGGCCGTGCCCCCCGGCGTCCACCACCCCCGCGCGCTCCAGCGCGGGCAGTTGCCCGGGGGTCGCGGCGAGTGCCGTGCGGGCACCCTCGTAGGCCGCGCGGGCCACCGCGTCGCAGCCGCCCTCGGCCCGCCCTGCCGCGTCGGCGGCGGCGGAGGCGACGGTCAGGACGGTGCCCTCGACGGGGTGGGCGACGGCCTGCCGGGCGGAGTCGGCGGCGTACCGCAGCGCCAGCCGGAGCCCCGGCCCCTCGGCATGAGCCCGCTCACTCCCGTCCGCGAGGACCTGTGCCATGCCGCGCAGCAGTTGCGCCAGGATCGTTCCGGAGTTGCCGCGGGCCCCGATCAGCGCGCCGTGCGCCATGGCCCGTACCGCCTCACCGAGCGAAGGCGCCCCGTCCGGACCGCCGCTCCCGGCGTCCCCCGCGCCCCCGGTGACCGCCTCGTGCCCGGAGAACACCGCCTCCACCGCCGCGGCGGACGACTCCACCGTCAGGTACAGGTTGGTGCCGGTGTCCCCGTCGGCCACCGGATAGACGTTGATCGCGTCGATCGCCTCGCGGGCCCGCCCCAGCTCGCCCAGGGCCAGCCGGCACCAGGTACGCACCGCCGACGCGTCGAACATCCGCTGCGGCACCTGCGCCACCTGCGCCTCCCTGAGCTGCTGGATCGAGCGGCCGGACGTGGCACGCAGCGTAGACCCCGGGACGGTGTGCACCGGAAGAGGGCCCGCGAGGGGCCAGGACGGGCCTCTGAGCTGCCATGGTAGATTCGTTGTACGGACGCAGTCGTTGTATGCTGCTCCGGTTGCCCGATCCCGATCGGGCCATTCCCCCTGGCACCGCCACTCAGATCGCGGCCGCTCGTCAGAGCCCCGAGATCTTGATCCCGGCATGCCGGGATCCACCGTAAGTGCATCTGAAGTCTTTGGAGTGACCCGTGGCTGCCAACTGCGACGTCTGCGGCAAGGGGCCGGGCTTCGGCAACAACATCTCGCACTCGCACCGCCGTACGTCCCGCCGCTGGAACCCGAACATCCAGCGTGTGCGTACCGTGGTCGGCGGGACGCCGAAGCGCGTGAACGCTTGCACCTCGTGCATCAAGGCCGGCAAGGTCTCGCGCTGACGCTCAGCAACAGCGCGCGGCCACTGCTGGTTCGCTGCAGGAAGCCGGTCCACCTCACGGTGGGCCGGCTTTTTGCCGTACCCGCTCGGTCCGACGTACCCGCTCAGTCCCGCCGCAGCGCCCACCCGTGATCCACCGGCCCGATCCCCGCGCCCAGCGCGAATCCGGCCTCGATCGCCCCGGTGACGTACGTCTTCGCCGCCGTCACCGCCTCCGGCACCGGCAGCCCGTGCGCCAGGTGTGCGGCGATCGCCGACGCGAGCGTGCAGCCCGTGCCGTGCGTGTGCCGGTTGTCCAGGCGCGGAGCCCGCAGCCAGTGCTCCTCGGAGCCGTCGGTGAGCAGGTCGACGGCGTCCCCCGGCAGATGGCCGCCCTTGATCAGCGCCCAGCGCGGCCCGTAGGACAGCAGGGCCGCCGCGGCCCGGCGCATCCCGTCCTCCGACTCGACCCGGACCCCCGTGAGCTGCGCCACTTCGTCCAGGTTCGGGGTGGCGACCGTAGCCACCGGCAGCAGCTTCGTCCGTACGGAGTCCAGGGCGGAGGCGGCGAGCAGCGCGTCGCCGTGCTTGGAGACGCCCACCGGGTCGACCACGGCCGGTCCGTCCGTCCCGGCGATCAGCTCGGCGACCGCCTCGACCAGCGCGGCCGAGGCGAGCATGCCGGTCTTGACGGCCCGGACGCCGATGTCGTCGACGACGCTGCGGTACTGCGCGCGGACCGCGTCGACGGGCAGTTCCCAGGCGCCCTGGACACCCAGGGAGTTCTGCGCGGTCACCGCGGTGATCACGCTCATCCCGTGGGTGCCGAGCGCCAGCATCGTCTTCAGGTCGGCCTGGATGCCGGCGCCGCCGCCGGAGTCGGACCCGGCGACCGTGAGGACCCGGGGCGGTGCCGCGCTCATCCCTCGATCTCCCCGCCGAAGTGGTCCCAGCCGCCCGTACTGGTCCACGGCGCCCCGTCGACGGTGACCTGCGGCAGCGCCGAGGGGTGCAGCACCTCCCCGATGACCTTCCAGCGGGCGGGCAGCTTCACGTCCGGCGGGAACGTCGCCACGATCGCGTGGTCCTCTCCCCCGGTCAGCACCCACTGCAACGGGTCGACGCCGACGGCCTGGCCGATGTCGTTCATCTGGGAGGGGATGTCGATCCGGCCTGAGCCGATGTCGATGCGGACCTTGCTGGCCTCCGCGATGTGCCCGAGGTCGGCGATCAGTCCGTCGCTGACGTCGCACATCGCGGTGGCGCCGAGCCCGGCGGCGGCCGGCCCCGCGTGGTACGGGGGTTCCGGGCGCCGGTGCGCCTCCACGAACGCGCGCGGCGAGCGGAAGCCCCGGGAGAGCACCGCGAACCCGGCGGCGGACCAGCCGAGCCAGCCGGTCACCGCGACGAGGTCGCCCGGCCGGGCGCCCGCCCGGGTCACCGGCTCCTGGCCGCGCAGGTCGCCGAGCGCGGTGATCGAGACGGTGATGGTGTCGCCGCGGACCACGTCACCGCCGACGACCGCGGCACCCGCGACCTGACACTCGTCGCGCAGCCCGTCCATCAGCTCCGTCGGCCAGGTCACCGGCAGTTCGGCGGGGACCACCAGGCCGAGCAGGAGCGCGGTGGGCACCGCGCCCATGGCGGCGATGTCGGCGAGGTTCTGCGCCGCGGCCTTGCGGCCGACGTCGTAGGCGGTGGACCAGTCGCGGCGGAAGTGGCGGCCCTCCACGAGGACGTCGGTGGTGGCCACGACCCGGCGGTCGGGCGCGGCGACCACCGCGGCGTCGTCGCCGGGGCCGATCCGGACCGCCGGGGTGGTGGTGAGACGGGAGGTGAGCTCCCTGATGAGCCCGAACTCCCCGAGCTCACCAACAGTGCCCTTCATGGCCCTACTCCCCTTCCGTCCCGGTGCGTATCCGGTCGCGCGTCGTCTGTGTGTACCAGGGTGCCCGGGTCGTCCCGGCACGCGGACGCCGGGTCCCACGGGTCTCCCCGCGGCGACCGGCGACGCGATACCGTGGCGTTCCTTTCCCCCACATGATCCTCGTGGCCGCCCTGGAGGTTCCGTGGTACAGGCGTACATCCTGATCCAGACGGAGGTCGGCAAGGCGTCGGCCGTCGCCGAGACGATCAGCGAACTGCCGGGGGTGATCCAGGCGGAGGACGTGACGGGACCTTATGACGTCATCGTCCGCGCACAGGCCGACACCGTCGACGAGCTCGGCCGCATGGTGGTCGCCAAGGTCCAGCGAGTGGACGGCATCACCCGCACCCTGACCTGCCCGGTCGTCCATCTGTAGTCCCCGTCTACCCTGGGCCGGTGAACTCCTTCCGTCACCGGCTGCTCGGCCTGCCCCTGCTCGTCCTGCTGACCGCCGCGGGCTGCTCCGCGGCGGACGAGGGTCCCACGGCGGCGGTGCCCAGCCCGGACGCGAAGGTCGTGGCGGTGTGCGAGGACCTGGACGAGGCCATGCCGGCGAAGGTGGACGGCCTGGTCCGCAAGGATCCCCAGCCCTCCTCGAAGCTGACGGCGGGCTGGGGAAACCCGCTGATCATACTGCGCTGCGGTGTCGCTCAGCCGCCGAAGATGGTCGATCCGGAGGTGGCCGAGGGCCGGGACGCGGACGCGGTGGCCGGCGGGGTGAACGGCGTCGACTGGCTGATGGAGAAGCAGGACGACGGCGCGTACCGGTTCACCACCGCCAACCGGGAGGCGTACGTCGAGGTCACCGTCCCCGAGGGGCGGGACAGTTCCTCCGTACTGATCGATCTGGCCCCGGCCGTGAAGAAGGCGATCCCCGAAGGGATCGCCCTCTGAAGCCGTGGGACGGGTGGGTCAGCGCAGTCCCGTCGGCCGGTTCAGCGCCGCCGTCAGCAGCCGGTCCACCAGCTCCGGATAGCTCACCCCGCTCTTCTGCCACATCTGCGGGTACATCGAGATGGGCGTGAAGCCGGGCATGGTGTTGATCTCGTTGATCACGAACTCGCCGTCGTCGGTGAGGAAGAAGTCGGCGCGCACCAGCCCCTCGCAGGACGCCGCCTCGAACGCCTCGACCGCGAGCCGCCGCACCTCGGCGGTCTCCTCCGCGGTCAGCGGCGCCGGCACCAGGCCGGGCGTGGCGTCGATGTACTTCGCCTCGAAGTCGTAGTACGCGTGGGCGCTCGGCGGCGGGATCTCCGCGGGCACGGAGGCGCGCGGCCCGTCCTCGAACTCCAGCACGCCGCACTCGATCTCGCGGCCCGTGAGCGCGGCCTCCACCAGGATCTTGGGGTCGTGGCGCTGGGCCTCGGCGATCGCCTCGTCGAGTCCGGCCGGACCGTCGACCTTGGTGATGCCGATCGAGGAGCCGGCACGGGCCGGCTTCACGAAGAGCGGCCAGCCGTGCTCGCCGGCGAAGTCGACGATCTTCTTCCGGGCTGCCTGCTCGTCGCGCTGCCACTCGCGGGGCCGGATCACCACGTACGGGCCGACCTTGAGCCCGAAGGAGGTGAAGACCCGCTTCATGTACTCCTTGTCCTGGCCGACCGCCGAGGCGAGGACGCCCGCGCCGACGTAGGGCACCCCGGAGAGTTCGAGCAGCCCCTGGAGGGTGCCGTCCTCGCCGTACGGGCCGTGCAGGACGGGGAAGACGACGTCGACCTCGCCGAGCGCCTTGGGCACCGAGCCCGGTTCGCTGTAGACGACCTCGCGGTTGGCGGGGTCGACGGAGAGCACCACGGCGCCTTCGGCCGTCTCCGCGAGCTGGTCCACGCTGGGCGTGCGCCGCTCGGTGATCGCCATGCGTTCGGGTTCGTCGGCGGTCAGGGCCCAGCGGCCGTCGCCGGTGATGCCGATCGGCAGGACGTCGTACTTGGTCCGGTCGATGGCGGCGAGGACGGCGCCGGCGGTGACCACGGAGATCCCGTGTTCGGAGCTGCGCCCGCCGAACACGACGGCCACCCGCGGCTTGCGCGGCGGCTGCTCGGGGCTCTGGGGGAGGTTCTCGGTGCTCATATCGCGTTGAGAGTACCCGCACGGGTGACCCCGAGACAGCGTCCGCCCCGGGCAAACGGGGGAGCGTGGCGCGGCCGTGACCGGGCCGTGGCTCAGCGTCGCTCGGGCTTCGCGCTGCGCGACATCAGCTCCTTGACGGCGACCACCGGTGCCTTGCCCTCGTGCACGATCTCGAAGACCGTCTCGGTGATCGGCATCTCGACGCCGTGCCGCCGGGCCAGATCCAGCACCGACTCGCAGGACTTGACGCCCTCGGCGGTCTGCTTGGTGACCGCGATGGTCTCGTCCAGGGTCATGCCCTTGCCGAGGTTGGTGCCGAAGGTGTGGTTCCGGGAGAGCGGCGAGGAGCAGGTCGCCACCAGGTCGCCGAGGCCCGCGAGTCCGGAGAAGGTCAGCGGGTCGGCGCCGAGCGCCACCCCGAGCCGGGTGGTCTCGGCGAGGCCGCGGGTGATGAGGGAGCCCTTGGCGTTGTCGCCGAGCCCCATGCCGTCGGCGATGCCAACGGCCAGCCCGATGACGTTCTTCACCGCGCCGCCAAGTTCGCAGCCGATGACGTCGGTGTTGGTGTACGGGCGGAAGTACGGCGTGTGGCAGGCGGCCTGGAGCCGCTGGGCGACGGGCTCGTCGGGGCAGGCGACGACGGCGGCGGCCGGCATCCGCGCGGCGATCTCGCGGGCCAGGTTGGGCCCGGTGACCACGGCGATACGGTCGGCGCCCACCTTGGCGACGTCCTCGATCACCTCGCTCATCCGCATCGCGGAGCCGAGTTCGACGCCCTTCATCAGCGACACCAGGACGGTGCCCGGGGCGAGCAGCGGCGTCCAGTCGGCGAGGTTGGCGCGCAGCGTCTGCGAGGGGATCGCGAGGACGGTGAAGTCGGCGCCGGCCGCGGCCTCGGCGGGGTCGGCGGTGGCCCGGAGGTTGTCGGGCAGCTCGACGCCCGGCAGGTAGTCCGGGTTGGTGCGGGTGGAGTTGACGGCCTCGGCCAGCTCGGGGCGGCGCGCCCACAGGGTGACCTCGCACCCCGCGTCGGCGAGGATCATGCCGAACGCGGTCCCCCACGACCCGGTACCGAAGACGGCCGCCTTGACGGGCTTGCTCACGTGCCCTGCCCTTCTGCCTGTTTGCCTCGCGTCTGTGCCTGCGTCTGGGTGCGGCGCCGCTGCTCGATGCGCTCCCGGCGCGGGTCGTAGGGCACCTCGGGCGCCTTCTCGCCGCGGATCTCCTCCAGGTGGCGCGTGACGGCGGCCATGATGACCTCGGTGGCCTCCTTCAGCACCTCCGCGGTCATCTCCTTGCCGTAGAAGCGGGAGAGGTCGACGGGCGGGCCGGCGAGGACGCGGTGGGTCTTGCGGGGAAAGAGGTCGGGCTTCTTGGCGTACGGCGGCAGCAGCTCGTTGCAGCCCCACTGGGCGACCGGGATGACCGGGCACCTGGTCTGCAGGGCGACGCGGGCGGCACCGGTCTTGCCGGTCATGGGCCAGCCGTCGGGGTCGCGGGTGAGGGTGCCCTCGGGGTAGAAGGCGACGCACTCGCCGCGCTCCACGGCGTCGATCGCGGCCCGGAAGGCGCTGAGCGCGTCGGTGCTCTCCCGGTAGACGGGGATCTGTCCGGTGCCGCGCATCGCGGCGCCGACGAATCCCTTCCGGAAAAGCCCGCTCTTCGCGAGGAATCGCGGCACGCGGCCGGTGTTGTACTGGTAGTGCGCGTATCCGAGGGGATCGACGTGAGAATTGTGGTTCACGGCGGTGATGAATCCGCCCTCGGCCGGAATGTTTTCCATTCCCCGCCAGTCCCGCTTGATCAGAACCATCAGCGGCGGTTTGCAGATCACCGCGGCGAGGCGGTACCAGAAGCCGATTCTGCGGCGGGGCACGCGGACACCTTCCTCTTGGGCCTGGGCGGGGACGCGGGAGCCGCACAAGTGTCGCCCCAGGCCGCCGGTCTGTCGAGGACACCGTACGCCCCGCCGCTGCGGGGGTTACGGCCCCCGGGTGACAATGAGCGCGACAAGAGAGGGACGGATCGACCGTGCAATGGACCGTGGTCGTGCCCGTGAAGCCGTTGGCGCGGGCCAAGAGCAGGCTGTCGGACACGGCGGACGAGGCGGTGCGGCCGGACCTCGCGCTCGCGTTCGCCCTGGACACCGTGGCCGCGGCGCTGTCCTGTGCGGCGGTGGCGGATGTGGCAGTAGTCACGGACGATCCCCGGGCGGGTCGGGAGCTGGCCGCGCTGGGCGCGGCCATCGTCGCCGGTGAGCCGGGTGGTGGCCTGAACGCGGCGCTGACCCACGCGGCGACGGCCGTACGGGCGTCCCGTCCGGAAAGCCCCGTGGCGGCGCTGAACGCCGATCTCCCCGCACTCCGCCCGGCGGAATTGGCCCGGGTACTGAACGCGGCGGCGGAATTCCCGCGCTCTTTCCTGCCCGACGCGGCCGCGATCGGTACGACACTTCTCGCCGCCGCGCCCGGCCGTGCGCTGGGTCCGGCTTTCGGCGTGGACTCCCGCCGTGCGCACCGCGCGTCGGGGGCGGTGGAGCTGCGGCTCGACGCGGTGGATTCCGTACGGCAGGACGTGGACACCGGGGAGGACCTGCGGGCGGCGCTGGCGCTGGGGGCGGGGCCCCGGACGGCCGCGGCCGCGGCCCGGCTGCTGACCGCCGGGCAGTAGGCTGCCGTCATGCAGGCGACCGCTTACGAATACGACCCTGCCAGTCGCGGCGGGCAGGTGCTGCTGGACGACGGCACCCCGGTGCCCTTCGACGCGGCGGCCTTCGACGCGGGCGGTCTGCGACTGCTGCGGGCCGGTCAGCGGGTGCGGATCGAGACCGAGGGCACGGGCGCGGAGCTGCGGATCACGCTGGTGACGCTCCAGACGTTCTGACCTGCGGGACTTCCCGTCCCGGAACAGGCCGCGGGCCGGACTCCCGAGGGAGTCCGGCCCGGCGTGTGAGTGCCCCTGGCTGCCGTCGCCTGCTACTTCTTGCGGGCGGTGGCCTTCTTGGCGGTGGTCTTGCGGGCGGTCGACTTCTTGGCCGGCGCCTTCTTGGCGGTGGCCTTCTTCGCCGGCGCGGACGTCTTCTTCGCCGCGCCCGTGGTCTTCTTCGCCGTGGTGGCGGTCGACTTCTTCGCGGGGGCCTTCTTGGCCGTGGTCGCGGCGGACTTCTTCGCCGCCGCCGCGGTGGTGGCCTTCTTCGCCGCCGCGGACGTCTTCTTCGCCGCGCCCGTGGCCTTCTTGGCGGCGGTGGCCTTCTTGGTGGCGCCCGTGGTCTTCTTCGCGGCGGCCTTCTTGCCGGCGGACTTGGCGATGGTGGGCGGCGGGCCGGACAGGCTGCCCTTGGGCGCCTTCTTGACCGCGATGTCGTTCTTCGGGAGCTTCTTCGAACCGCTCACCAGGTCCTTGAAGCCCTGACCGGCACGGAAGCGCGGCACGGAGGTCTTCTTGACCCGAACCCGCTCGCCCGTCTGGGGGTTACGGGCGTAGCGCGCCGGACGGTCGACCTTCTCGAAGGAACCGAAGCCCGTGACCGAGACCCGGTCACCGCCGACCACCGCGCGGACGATGGCGTCCAGGACCGCGTCGACGGCGTCGGCGGCCTGCTGCCGCCCGCCCATCTTGTCGGCAATCGCTTCTACGAGCTGCGCCTTGTTCACGTCTTCCCCTTCGGAGACCTCGCCAGAACGAGAATGTTCAAGCTTTTTCGCACGTTAGGCAGATATATACCGCAAATCAAACACGAAACGGGCTAATCACCCTTGTGCCGCAACGGACTCGGTTGTCCCGGCCTGTTCAGCGCCGCTCGTCGGGATACCGACCTTCGTCGAGATCCTCGGTGAACCGCTCCAGACGCCTTGCCGCACCGGCGGGATCGTGTTTGGCCGCGGCCGTAATGACCAGCAGCTTCCGGGTCAGCGCCATCCGTACGCCCTCCGGGACTTGCAGTGCGCGCACGGTTGTGTGCGCTTCCTTGAGCCGGGACGCGACCGCCGCATAGAGCTGGAGTTGGCCGTCGTGTTCCATGCACAGATTGTGCCATCTGGGGCGAGTTGTCGCCTGCGCAGGGGGCAACTGCCGCCCCGGACGGCTCCTCGGAACCATGTCCTCCGCGCGGCACCACAGCTGATCTACCCAGCCAATCACCGCTCTAACGTGGGAAGTTGCCGCCTCCTTCGCCGCCTCGGCACTCGTTCACGGCCCGGACACAGCAGTACCCCCGATCGGTCCGATCGGGGGTACTGCGGGTGTGTTGGGGTGGCCGAAACTCGACCCCCCGCGAGGGGTGCGGGGTCAGACCGGGAGGGTCCGCGGCTTGTAGGACGGCCGCTTCGCCTCGTAGGCGGCGATGTCCTCCTCGTTCCGGAGGGTGATCGAGATGTCGTCCAGGCCGTTCAGCAGCCGCCAGCGGGAGTTCTCGTCCAGCTCGAAGGAGGCGGTGATGCCCTCGGCGCGCACCTCGCGGGCCGTGAGGTCGACAGTGATCTCGGCCTGCGGGTCCTTCTCGACCAGCTCCCACAGGGCGTCCACGGTCTTCTGCTCCAGCACCACCGTGAGCAGGCCGTTCTTCAGCGAGTTGCCGCGGAAGATGTCGGCGAAGCGGGCGGAGATCACGGTCTTGAAACCGTAGTTCTGCAGCGCCCACACCGCGTGCTCACGGGAGGAGCCGGTGCCGAAGTCGGGGCCGGCCACCAGCACGGTGGCGCCCTGCCGCTCGGGTTGGTTGAGGACGAACTCCGGGTCCTTGCGCCAGGCCTCGAACAGCCCGTCCTCGAACCCGTCCCGCGTCACCTTCTTGAGCCAGTGGGCGGGGATGATCTGGTCGGTGTCGACGTTGCTGCGGCGCAGCGGGACGGCCCGGCCGGTGTGCGCGGTGAATGCTTCCATGGCTGATCAGACTCCAGCGGGCGTGAGGGCGTCGGCGGCGGACAGGTCGGCCGGGGAGGCGAGGTACCCCGTGACGGCCGTCGCGGCGGCGACCTGCGGGGAGACCAGGTGGGTGCGCCCGCCCTTGCCCTGCCGGCCCTCGAAGTTGCGGTTGGACGTGGAGGCGGAGCGCTCGCCGGGGGCCAGCTGGTCGGGGTTCATGCCCAGACACATCGAGCAGCCCGCGTACCGCCATTCGGCCCCGGCCTCCTTGAAGACCACGTCCAGGCCCTCGGAGACGGCCTGGAGGCCGACCCGCGCGGAGCCCGGCACGACCAGCATCCGTACGTCGTCGGCGACTTTGCGGCCCTTGACGATCTCGGCGACGGCGCGCAGGTCCTCGATGCGGCCGTTGGTGCAGGAGCCGACGAAGACGGTGTCCACCTTGATGGAGCGCAGCGACTGACCGGCTTCCAGTCCCATGTACTCGAGTGCCTTTTCCGCGGCGAGGCGCTCGGAGGCGTCCTCGTACGAGGCGGGGTCGGGGACGGCCGCCGAAAGCGGGGCACCCTGGCCCGGGTTGGTGCCCCAGGTGACGAACGGCGACAGCTCGGCGGCGTCGATGACCACCTCGGCGTCGAACTCGGCGTCGTCGTCCGTGCGCAGCGTCTTCCAGTACTCCACCGCCGCGTCCCAGTCGGCGCCCTCGGGGGCGTGCGGGCGCCCCTGGAGGTAGGCGAAGGTGGTCTCGTCGGGGGCGATCATGCCCGCGCGGGCGCCGGCCTCGATCGACATGTTGCAGATGGTCATGCGGGCCTCCATCGAGAGCTTCTCGATGGCCTCGCCGCGGTACTCCAGGATGTAGCCCTGGCCGCCGCCGGTGCCGATCCGCGCGATGATCGCGAGGATGAGGTCCTTGGCGGTGACGCCGTCGGGCAGCTCGCCGTCGACCGTGATCGCCATGGTCTTCGGGCGGGCCATCGGCAGCGTCTGGGTGGCCAGCACGTGCTCGACCTGCGAGGTGCCGATGCCGAAGGCCAGCGCGCCGAAGGCGCCGTGGGTGGAGGTGTGCGAGTCGCCGCAGACCACGGTGGTGCCGGGCTGGGTCAGGCCGAGCTGCGGGCCGACGACGTGCACGACGCCCTGCTCGACGTCGCCGAGCGGGTGCAGGCGGACGCCGAACTCCGCGGCGTTCTTGCGCAGCGTCTCCAGCTGGACCCGGGAGACCGGGTCGGCGATGGGCTTGTCGATGTCGAGCGTCGGGGTGTTGTGGTCCTCGGTCGCGATGGTCAGGTCGAGCCGCCGCACCTTACGGCCGCTCTTGCGGAGGCCGTCGAAGGCCTGTGGGCTGGTCACCTCGTGCAGCAGGTGCAGATCGATGAAGAGGAGGTCGGGCTCGCCCTCGGCGCGCCGGACGACGTGGTCGTCCCAGACCTTCTCCGCGAGTGTCCTACCCATCGCTTTCCCTCCGGCCGGCGACGGCTCGCCGGCCCAACTAGAGATCTTGTGGAGGCGGCGCCCGCGCCCCTGTTTCCGGGCAACCACCACCAGGCCCTTACGTCACGGGCCGTTGTGACTTCGTGCCATCCAGAGTGGCGCGTTCCACGGGAAATTGAACTTGCGTTTCACAGAGTGAGACGGGAGTATCGTTGCATGGACAACAGTAGCGGCGTCGGCGTTCTGGACAAGGCGGCTCTTGTGCTGGGCGCCCTGGAGTCCGGCCCGGCCACCCTCGCGGGGTTGGTCGGTGCGACCGGACTGGCACGACCCACGGCCCACCGCCTGGCCGTGGCTCTGGAGCACCACCGCATGGTGGCGCGGGACATGCAGGGCCGTTTCATTCTCGGCCCGCGCCTGGCCGAACTGGCCGCGGCGGCCGGCGAGGACCGGCTGCTCGCCACGGCGGGCCCGGTGCTCACCCACCTCCGCGACGTGACCGGCGAGAGCGCCCAGCTCTACCGCCGCCAGGGCGACATGCGGATCTGCGTCGCCGCGGCGGAGCGCCTGTCCGGTCTGCGGGACACGGTCCCGGTGGGCTCCACGCTCACGATGAAGGCGGGCTCGTCCGCGCAGATCCTGATGGCCTGGGAGGAACCGGAGCGCCTGCACCGCGGCCTCCAGGGCGCCCGTTTCACGGCGACGGCCCTGTCGGGCGTACGGCGCCGGGGCTGGGCCCAGTCCATCGGTGAGCGGGAGCCCGGTGTCGCCTCGGTCTCGGCTCCGGTGCGCGGCCCCTCCAACCGTGTGGTGGCCGCGGTCTCCGTCTCCGGCCCCATCGAGCGCCTGTCCCGCCACCCGGGCCGGATGCACGCCCAGGCCATCATCGACGCGGCGGCCCGCCTCTCCGAGGCCCTGCGCCGCACCAGCTGACGTACGCCCGCGGGGCCGGCCTCAACGCCGCGGCAGGCCCTGGGCGAAGTGCCCCGCAAGGGGCGCACGGGATACAGAAAAAGCCCCTCACCTCGGTGTTTCCACCGAAACGAGAGGCTTTCCCTGACGTATCCCTTACGTACCCCCGACCGGATTCGAACCGGCGCTACCGCCTTGAGAGGGCGGCGTGCTAGGCCGCTACACAACGGGGGCGAGGATCATGCACGCGTCTGACATACAACGCCGCAGATCCGAGCTGGTCTACCAGGACTCGAACCTAGACTAACTGAACCAGAATCAGTCGTGCTGCCAATTACACCATAGACCAATGTGGTTTAGACCAGTCGTACCCCCGACCGGATTCGAACCGGCGCTACCGCCTTGAGAGGGCGGCGTGCTAGGCCGCTACACAACGGGGGCCCTAGCGATCCTGCGTCGATGACAGCGGGATCTACCCTGACTGCCTTCGCGGGAAGGATCTGTACCCCCGACCGGATTCGAACCGGCGCTACTGCCTTGAGAGGGCAGCGTGCTAGGCCGCTACACAACGGGGGCTTCGCGGAATGAATCCGCTGTGCAGATGCCGTGTTCGATCACTGCATCTGCGAGCTGGCCTACCTGGACTCGAACCAAGACTAAGTGAACCAGAATCACTCGTGCTGCCAATTACACCATAGGCCACTGGAACGCAAGCCCCGTGCCGGGGATCTTGTTCTAGCTCGCGCTTCCGGTTCCCGGCCTTTCGGCCCGCTCCCCGGCGGCGCAGAAAGAACATTACCCGAAGGTGGACGGGGCTCCAAAACGAGTATGTCCGCCGAGGACCGAGGGGAGTTCCGCGAGGGACGCGATGCGGCGCGGACCGGCCGGCGGGTCGACGGTCGCGTACGCCCCGCCGCGGTCGATCCACACCGAGAGCAGCCCCGCGTCGGCGGCGCCGCGGCCGTCGATCTCGGGGTGGTCGCCGACGTACGCGACCTGGTGCGGGTCGAGGGAGAGGGCCTCGCAGGCGGCCAGGAAGGCACCGGCGCTGGGCTTGGCGACGCCCAGTTCGGCGGCGCAGAGGATGGCCTCGAAGCGGCCGTGGACGCCGAGGACGCGCAGCTTGCGGTCCTGGACGGTGAGGCTGGAGTTGGAGAGGACCGCGTGCCGGTGGCTGGTGGCCAGGGCGTCGAGGACGGGGACGACGTCCGGGAAGAGGGACCAGGCGGCCTCGTAGTGCGCGAGGTAGCGGTCGAACCAGTCGTCGGCCTCGGTGTCCGTCAGCCGCGGCCGGTCCAGGAAGACGCGGGTGCGGTCGCGGCGCTGGGTGGCGTAGTCGACCTCGCCGGCCGCGAAGCGGCTCCACTGCGCGTCGGTGACCTGCCGCCAGAGGGCCAGCGCCTCCTCCGCACTCCCGTACCGGCCGAGCAGTTCCTCGGCCAGGAGGTGGGCGCGCATCCCCTCGCGGTCGGCGGTGGTGTAGTCGAAGAGGGTGTCGTCGACGTCCCAGACCACGGCTTTGATCGTCATGGTCCCGACGGTACCGCCGGGACCACGACCGGGACATGGGCTCAGGCGGTCAGCCGGGCCAGCGCGGCGTCGATCCGGGCCAGCGCCTTCTCCTTGCCCAGGACCTCCAGGGACTCGAAGAGCGGCAGGCCGACCGTGCGGCCGGTGACGGCGACGCGGACCGGGGCCTGGGCCTTGCCGAGCTTGAGGCCGTGGGCCTCGCCGGCGGCCAGGACGGCGTCCTTCAGGGCGTCCGGGGACGTCCAGTCGGCCGCCTGGAGCTTCTGCCGCGCGGTGGTGAGGAGCGCGTCCGAGCCCTCCTTCATCGCCTTGGTCCAGGACGCCTCGTCGAAGACCGGCTCCGGCAGGAAGAGGAAGTCGACGTTGTCGGTGATCTCGGAGAGGACCTTCAGGCGGGTCTGCGCGTGCGGCGCGATCGCCTGCCACTTGGTCTCGTCGAAGTCCTCGGGCGCCCAGGGCGCGACCGGGGCCCTGAGCCAGGGGCGGCAGCGCTCGGCGAAGTCCTTCGCCTCCAGCATGCGGATGTGGTCGCCGTTGATCGCCTCGCACTTCTTCAGGTCGAAGCGGGCCGGGTTGGGGTTGACGTCGGAGAGGTCGAACGCCGCGATCAGCTCGTCGGTCGTGAAGATGTCCCGGTCGGCCGAGAGGGACCAGCCGAGCAGGGAGAGGTAGTTGAGCAGGCCCTCGGGGAGGAAGCCGCGCTCGCGGTACAGGTTGAGGCTGGCCTGCGGGTCGCGCTTGGAGAGCTTCTTGTTGCCCTCGCCCATCACGTACGGCAGGTGGCCGAAGGCGGGGATCTCCTTGGCGACGCCCAGCTCGGTCAGCGCCCGGTAGAGGGCGATCTGCCGGGGGGTGGAGGAGAGCAGGTCCTCGCCGCGCAGGACGTGGGTGATCTCCATCGCCGCGTCGTCGACCGGGTTGACCAGCGTGTACAGCGGAGCGCCGTTGGCGCGGACGATGCCGTAGTCCGGGACGTTCTCCGGCTGGTAGGTGATCTCGCCGCGGACCAGGTCGGTGAAGGTGATCGCCTCGTCGGGCATCCGGAAACGGACGATGGGCGCGCGGCCCTCCGCCTCGTACGCGGCGACCTGCCCGGCGCTCAGCTCGCGGCAGTGGCCGTCGTAGCCGGAGGGCTTGCCGGCGGCGCGGGCGGCCTCGCGGCGGGCGTCCAGCTCCTCCGTGGAGCAGTAGCAGCGGTAGGCGTGGCCGGCGTCGAGGAGCTTGTCCGCGACGTCCTTGTAGAGGTCCATGCGCTGCGACTGGCGGTACGGGGCGTGCGGGCCGCCGACCTCGGGGCCCTCGTCCCAGTCGAAGCCGAGCCAGCGCATGGAGTCCAGGAGCTGCTCGTAGGACTCCTCGGAGTCGCGGGCCGCGTCGGTGTCCTCGATGCGGAAGACCAGCGTGCCCTGGTGGTGCCGGGCGAACGCCCAGTTGAACAGGGCGGTGCGGACCAGGCCCACGTGGGGGTTACCGGTGGGCGAGGGACAGAAACGGACGCGTACGGGGGACGACGCTGCGCTAGCCACGCTTGACAACCTTGTTGGTGAGAGTGCCGATGCCTTCGATGGTGACGGCGACCTCGTCGCCGACGTTCAGGGGGCCGACCCCGGCCGGGGTGCCGGTGAGGATCACGTCGCCGGGGAGCAGGGTCATCGCCTCGGAGACGTTGACGACCAGGTCCTCGATGGAGTGGATCATCTCGCTGGTGCGGCCGAGCTGGCGCTGCTGTCCGTTGACGGTGAGCTGGACCGTGAGGTCGCCGGCGCGGGCGAGGTCGAGGTCCGTCTCCACCCAGGGGCCGAGCGGGCAGGAGGTGTCGAAGCCCTTGGCGCGGGCCCACTGCTTCTCACGGCGCTGCACGTCGCGGGCGGTGACGTCGTTGGCGCAGGTGTAGCCGAGGATCACGTCGGCGACGCGCTCGCGCGGGACCTCGCGGCACAGGCGGCCGATGACGACGGCCAGCTCGGCCTCGTGGTGCACCTCCTGCGAGAAGGAGGGGTACTGGATCTCGTCGCCGGAGCCGATGACCGAGGTGGACGGCTTGAAGAAGGCGAACGGCGCCTCGGGCACCTCGTTGCCCAGTTCCCGGGCGTGCTCGGCGTAGTTGCGGCCGAAGGCGACGACCTTGTTGGGGAGCACCGGCGGCAGCAGCCGGACCTTGCTCAGCGGGACCTTCGTGCCGGAGAGCTCGAAGTCCGCGAACGGGATGCCCTTGATGATGTCGAGGACGAGCTGGTCCGGCTGGTCGCCCTCGACCGCGCCGAAGGCGACGTTCCCGTCGATGGAGAACCTGGCGATGCGCACGGGTTGCTTGGCCCCTTGACTGAAAGCTGCTGGATTCTGACGCTCCAGGCTAACGCGGCGGGGGCCACGGGCGGCTCCGCGGCGGCGACGCGGACGCTGTCACTCTCGCGGCGGCGGCGCCGGGTGCCGTTACTCCGCGGCGGTGGCGGCGGTGGCCGCGGCCGGCAGCTCCATGAGGACGGTGCGCCGCGGGTTGGCGGTCTGGGCGGGGAGCTCGACGGGGTGCTCCGGCCGCTCCGGCGCCTGCAGTTCGCCGGCGTCCTTGAGGTGCACCAGCGTGGTGCGGCGCGGATTGGCGATCCGGTGGAACATCATCGTCGTCTTCACGGTTGGTAGTGCCTTGTCCTGTCCGGGCGCCGGGGAAGGTCCCCGAAGGGGCCTCGCGGGGGCGCGGGTTGTCGGTTCTGTCTTGTCTGTAAAGCGCCAGGCTAAACACGCCATTCCCCACCCCGGAGGCGGAGGACTCATGATCTCCGTGTGAGTTTGCTCACTCGGCAAGGGGCAAAGCGGTCAAAGCAGGCCCACCCCTGGGTGCCACGAAAGGGGACATTGCACCCTTGAACCCACCATTCCGCTCCTGATCATGGCGACTGGGACACCCGTCACGGACCGCTGACTCGTGGCCATACGTCCGATTTGCCGACGGTCACTTTCTACACGCGGTGATCCGTCCCTCACGTGCTGTGACACCGGTCGCGGGGTGGCCCATGGCCCTTGTTGGAGATCCTGCACTGTGCTGGAATCTCACGGACCGCCGCAGGATCGAGCCGGCACACAGGGGGCGCAGCGAAGCGCCGCGTGGCGGTAAGAGGGGGAGCCGGCGCCGGTTACTCACGACCACCACGGGGGCGTTTTTCAGGGGCGCCCCTTCGACGCCGACACCGTGCCTCTCCGTTCACGCGGAGGGGCGCCTGGTCCAGAGGTTGCGACGCTAGTGCAGGGACGTTTCAAGAGGGATGGCAGCGCTTCGGCGGAGCCGGAGACGCAGGGTGGGACTGGCCCCATGACAGGCAACTCCTCCGCCCAGCACGCCCAGAACCCGGGCACGGCCCCGGGTGGCCCGGCCGCGTCCGGCCCCGGTGGCGAGCGCGCCAAGCGCAAGGGCCCGTCGGCCGCCCCTGCCGCGGAGAGCGCGGCCCCGTCGGTGAAGCCGCCGAAGGGCCCGTCCGGTCCGGGCTCCCGAATAGCCCTGCGCAACTGGCGGATCTCCACCCGTCTGGTGTCCCTGCTGGCTCTGCCGGTGGTCGCGGCCACCTCGCTGGGCGCGCTGCGCATCAACCAGTCGATGGACGACATCCAGCAGCTCGACAACATGAAGCTGCTGACGGAGATGACCGCGCGGGCCACCGAGCTGGCCGCCGCGCTCCAGGAGGAGCGCGACCAGTCCGCGGGGCCGCTGGCGCACAACTCGACCTCCAGCGCGACCGCCGTGAAGGGCGACCGGGAGAAGACCGACCAGGCGCTGGCCAACTTCCTCGACGGCTCCGAGGCCATCGACGCGGCCAGCAAGGACGGCAACCTCCAGGGTGTCCGCGACACCGTCGTCGGCCTCGCGAGCGACCTGAACGAGCTCAGCAAGATCCGCAACTCCGCCTACCAGTCGGAGGGCAACTCGACGCAGACGGTCGACGCGTACCACCGTCTGATCACCCACCTCCTGGACCTCTCCCAGGACATGGCCGAGGCGACCAGCAACCCCGACATGATCCAGCGCACCCGCGCGCTGTCGGCGTTCTCGTCCGCCAAGGAGTACGCGTCGGTGCAGCGCGCGGTCATCGCCGCGGCGCTCCCCGCGAGCAACACCACCTCCGGTGACCTCTCCGAGAACGACCGCCTCTACGCCGAGGCCGCGCAGCAGAGTCAACGCTCTGACCTGCGCAGCTTCGCCAGCATCTACGGCGGCGACTCCGACACGCTCCTCCAGCCCATCGAAGAGGGCAACGCGACGATCGAGGCGGCGGACAAGTACGCCAGCCGCGTCCTCGCCAACGAGGACGCGATCAAGGAGATGGAGAAGCAGTCCTACCGGGACTGGCTGGACGACAGCTCCACCAAGATCCAGCAGATGACGAAGATCGAGACCACGCTCCTGGAGGAGATGGAGCAGAAGGCGCGCCAGCTGCGTGCCGAGTCGGAGCGCGAGGCGATCCTCTCCGGTGCGCTGATCCTCGTCGTGCTCGGTGTCTCCCTGGTCGGCGCGTTCGTCGTCGCCCGGTCCATGATCCGCTCGCTGCGCCGCCTTGAGGAGACCGCCACCAAGGTCGCCTCGGACCGCCTGCCCGAGCTGGTCAAGCAGCTCTCCGAGTCCGACCCGCAGGACGTGGACACCTCCGTTGAGTCGGTCGGTGTGCACTCCCGGGACGAGATCGGCAAGGTGGCCGCGGCCTTCGACGACGTGCACCGCGAGGCGGTCCGCCTCGCCGCCGAGCAGGCCCTGCTGCGGGGCAACGTCAACGCGATGTTCACCAACCTCTCGCGCCGCTCCCAGGGCCTCATCCAGCGCCAGCTGTCGCTCATCTCCGAACTGGAGTCCCGCGAGGCCGACCCGGACCAGCTCTCCTCGCTGTTCAAGCTCGACCACCTCGCGACGCGCATGCGCCGTAACGGTGAGAACCTCCTCGTCCTCGCCGGTGAGGAGCCGGGCCGCCGGTGGACCCGGCCGGTCCCGCTGGTCGACGTGCTCCGCGCCGCCGCCTCCGAGGTGGAGCAGTACGAGCGCATCGAGCTGGCCTCCGTGCCGACCACCGAGGTCGCCGGCCGGGTCGTCAACGACCTCGTGCACCTCCTCGCCGAGCTGCTGGAGAACGCCACGTCGTTCTCCTCGCCGCAGACCAAGGTCAAGGTCACCGGTCACGCGCTGCCCGACGGCCGCGTCCTGATCGAGATCCACGACACGGGTATCGGCCTCTCCCCCGAGGACCTCGCGGCGATCAACGAGCGGCTCGCCTCGCCGCCCACCGTGGACGTCTCCGTCTCCCGCCGCATGGGCCTCTTCGTGGTCGGCCGTCTGTCGCAGCGGCACGGCATCCGCATCCAGCTCCGCCCGTCCGACTCCGGCGGTACGACCGCGCTGGTCATGCTGCCCGTCGACGTCGCCCAGGGCGGCAAGAAGCCGCAGGGCAAGCCCGGTCAGCCCGGTGCCGGCGGTCCCGCCGCCGCGCAGGCGGCGGCCGGTGCCGCGGCGGCCCGGCGCAACGGCGGTCAGAACGGCGGCGCCCTCGGCGGCGGTGCCCCCGGTGGCGGCGCGCTCGGCGCGGGTGCTCCGGGCGGCGGCCGGCTGGCCGCGGGCCAGGGTCCGCGGGCCGCGCTGCCCGGCCGGGACGGCGGCCGTCCGGGCGGACCGGGCGCGCCCGGTGGCCAGGCCGGTCCCGGTGGACCGGGTGCCCCCGGCGGTGCGCGCGGGCCCCAGGCGCCGCAGCAGCAGCCGCAGTCCCCGCAGAACCGTCCGGCCCCGGCCGGCGCGGGTGCCGGCCAGGCGCCGGGTGCCCCGCAGGGTCTGCAGGCCGCGGGTCTCAACGCGCCGCAGGGCCAGAATCAGAACCAGGGCCAGGACGTCTTCGGCGGCGGCCGCGGTACGGTCCCGCCGCAGCGCGGCCAGCGCAAGGAAGGCAACGGCGAGCGGGGCCGTCGGCCGCAGCTGCCCCCGCGGGGCGGCCCGCGTGCCGAGCTGCCCGGCGGCG
>NZ_JAVRHI010000090.1:0-13045 GCF_034105845.1 Streptomyces sp. CRN 30
GCCCAGGACGGCCTGGCCGGGCTGCTCGCCGACACCGGCGCCTACGAGACCTTCGACCCCGAGGCCGCCGCCGCCCGCGGCATGGCCTTCGAACACCTCGACCAGCTCGCCATGGACCACCTCCTCGGCGCCCGAGGCTGACCTCCCCTCCGCGGGTCGGCCGGTGCCCGCGGACCTTCCTCCCCATCCCCCGCGTGACGCCGTGGTCGCGCGGGCGGGCCGGCACCCCCTCGCACGCAAGGGCACCCACCGTGACAGCACACCCTCCGGCCTCCGCGCCCCGCCCGCGCGGTCGCTCGCGCCGTCGCTCGCGCAGAGCCGTCGCCCCGATCGCCGCCGTCTCCGTCCTGGTCGCCGGTGCGGCGCTGACCGGCTGCGGACAGCAACGCGACGCCGACGTGTACACCGTGATGAACTCCTCGACCGACGAGTCGTACCACCGCTGGGACGCCGAGGCGATGGCCCGCTGCGGCAAGCAGCTGGGCGTCACCATCGAGCAGCAGAGCGTCCCCGCCGCCCAGGTCATGACCAAGGCGCTGCGGATGGCGTCGTCGAAGTCGCTGCCGGACATCGTCCAGTTCGACGCCTCCGAGATGCCGACCTTCGCCGACGCCGGCGGTCTGACCGACCTGAAGTCGCTCGGCCTGTCCACCGAGGACATCCCCGAGGGCATCGTCGATTTCGGCTCCTACAAGGGCACGTACTACGGTGCGGCCCGCTCCGTGAACACCCTGGCGCTGTTCTACAACAAGGACATGCTCGACCAGGCCGGCATCGAGGTCCCCACCACCTGGGACGAGCTGCGCGCCGCCGCGAAGAAGCTCACCGAGGGCAAGCGGTACGGCCTGGCGCTCAGCGCGGGCGGTGCCGAGGACGGCGTCTTCCAGTTCACGCCGTTCATGTGGTCCAACGGCGGCGACGAGACGAAGCTGGACAGCCCCGAGGTCGTCGAGGCGCTGGACTACTGGAAGGGCCTGCTGAAGGACGGCTCGCTGTCGAAGTCGACGGTGAACTGGACCCAGGCGGACGTCAACGACCAGTTCATGGCCGGCAACGCCGCGATGATGATCAACGGTCCATGGCAGGTCGAGACCCTCAACACCGACAAGTCGCTGCACTGGGAGATCGCGCAGATACCCGTGCCCGAGCAGGGCGCGGACTCCGTCGGCCCGCTCGGCGGCGCCGTGCTCACCGTGCCGAACACCGGCGACGAGCAGCGCGAGAAGACGGCCGGTAAGATCGTGGCCTGTCTGTCCAGCCAGCAGGAGCAGCTGACCTACGCGCTCAACAGCTGGATGGTCCCGGCCAACTCCGAGGCCGCCGCGGAGTGGCGCGAGGAGGTGCCGGAGCTGGACGCGCTCGCCGACCAGGTGGCCGCCGCCCGGTCCCGTACCGCCAAGCTCGGCGCCGGCTGGTCGAGCGTGTCGCTCGCCCTGCAGAGCGCCTTCCAGTCCGCCCTGACCGGCCAGTCCAGCGAGGCCGCACTGAAGCGCGCCCAGCAGCGGGCCACGAGCGGGAACTGAGGTACGCGACCATGACCACCTCCACCGTCAGCGCGGCTCCGGCCGCCGAGGCGCAGAAGAAGCCCGCCGCGCCGGACCCGGCCCGGATCAGACGCCGGCGCAGGCTCGCCCAGTGGGGCTTCGTCGCCCCCGCCGTCGTCTTCATGCTGCTGTTCTTCGGCTACCCGCTCGTCCGCAACGTCGTGATGAGCTTCCAGCACTACACACCGCAGACGTTCTTCACCGGGGAGTCGCCGTTCAACGGCGGCGACAACTGGTCGAAGGTCTTCCAGGACGCCCTGTTCGGCAAGGCGCTCTGGCACACCCTGGTCTTCACGGCCGGTTCGCTGCTCGGGCAGTTCGGCATCGGCCTGGCGCTCGCCGTCTTCTTCAACCGCAGGTTCCCGCTGAACGGCGTGCTGCGGTCGCTGATCCTGCTGCCCTGGCTGGTGCCCATGGTGGTGTCCGGCATCGTCTGGCGCCGCATCCTGGACCAGGACACCGGTGTGCTGAACACCTTCCTGGACACGATCGGCCTGGGCGGCCACACCCCCTGGCTGACCAGCCCGGACATGGCGCTGCTCTCCGTGATCCTGGTCAACATCTGGATCGGCATCCCGTTCAACATGGTCATCCTCTACGGCGGTCTCCAGGAGATCCCGAAGGAGCTGCACGAGGCGGCCGCCCTGGACGGCGCCTCCGCCTGGCGGACCTTCCGCTCCGTGACCCTGCCGATGCTGAAGCCGGTGGTCACCGTCGTGCTCGTGCTCGGCTTCATGTCGACGGTGAAGATCCTCGACCTGATCCTGGCCCTCACCGACGGCGGTCCGGCCGACGCCACCCAGACCCTGGGCACGCTGACCTACCAGAACTCGTTCGTCCAGCTCGACTTCGGCGCGGGCGCGGTCGTCGGCAACGTACTCATCCTGATCTCCGCGGTGTTCGCGGTGTTCTACCTGCGGGCCAACCGCACCGAGGGGAAGTGACGTCCATGGCCTCGCAGACCACGACACCGACCGCGACACCCACCGCGACCGGGAGCGCGGCACCGAAGCGGCGCTGGGGCTCCACCGTCGCCGGCGTGCTGATCCTGTGCGTGATGCTCTTCCCGCTGTACTGGATGCTCAACACCGCGCTCCAGCCGGAGTCCGGCCTGCTCAAGGTCGACCCGGTGCCGAGCGGCCTGGACCTGTCCGGGTTCTCCAAGGCCATCACCGACCAGGGCGGCCACCTGCTGACCTCGCTGGTGGTGGCGCTCGGCGCGGTCGTCATCTGCCTGGCGATCGCCGCGCCGGCCGCCTACGGCCTGGCCCGGTTCGGGCTGCGCGGCTCGAAGACGATGGTGTTCGGCACGCTGATCACCCAGATGGTGCCGGGCATCGTCATCGCCAACGCGCTCTACAACTCCTACGTCGACCTGGGCCTGGTCAACTCCTACTTCGGCCTGATGCTGGCGGACGCCTCGCTGGGCATCCCGTTCTCCATCGTGCTGATGCGCTCCTTCATGGTGTCGATCCCCGGTGAGGTGATCGAGGCAGCGGAGATCGACGGCGCCGGACCGGTGCGGACCTTCCTCAAGGTCGTCCTGCCGATGAGCCGGAACTCGCTGATCACGTCGGGCCTCTTCGCGTTCCTGTTCGCGTGGAGCGACTTCATGTTCGCGCTCACCCTGAACACCACCGACGACGTCAAGCCGGTCACGCTCGGCATCTACCAGTACATCGGCGCGCACGTCGGCGACTGGGGCTCGGTGATGGCCGCGGCCGTGCTGTCCGCGATCCCGGCGGCGATCCTGCTCGTCCTCGCCCAGAAGTACATCGCCGCCGGCATCACCGGCGGATCCGTCAAGTGACCTCCCCGTCACCGGAAAGCATCACAGGAAATGGGTCCCCACCGCATGACTGACCTCCCCGGCTTCCCGCCCGGCTTCGTCTTCGGCGCCGCGACCGCCTCGTACCAGATCGAGGGCGCGGCCCGCGAGGACGGCCGCGGGCCGTCCATCTGGGACACCTACAGCCACACCCCCGGTCTGACGGCCAACGGCGACACCGGTGACGTGGCCTGCGACCACTACCACCGCTACCCCGAGGACGTGGCGCTCCTGCGCGACCTCGGCGTCGACTCCTACCGCTTCTCGATCGCCTGGCCGCGGATCGTCCCCGACGGCAGCGGCCCGGTGAACGCCAAGGGCCTGGACTTCTACTCGCGCCTGGTGGACGAGTTGCTGGAGGCCGGTATCGAGCCGGCCGCCACCCTCTACCACTGGGACCTCCCCCAGGCCCTGGAGGACCGGGGCGGCTGGCGGGTGCGGGGGACCGCCGAGCGGTTCGCCGAGTACACGGCCGTCGTCGCCGAGCACCTGGGCGACCGGGTGCCGCGCTGGATCACGCTGAACGAGCCGTGGTGCAGCTCCTTCCTCGGCTACTCCATCGGCCGGCACGCGCCGGGCGCCAAGGAGGGCCGGGGCGCGCTGGCCGCCGCCCACCACCTGCTGGTCGGTCACGGCCTGGCGGTGCGGGCGCTCCGCGCGGCCGGGGTGCGCGAGGTCGGCATCACGCTCAACCTCGACCGCAACCTGCCCGCGACCGACTCCCCCGCCGACCTCGCGGCGGTGCTCCGCGCGGACACCCAGCACAACCTGGTGTGGACGGAGCCGATCCTCGCGGGCCGCTACCCGGCCACCGAGGAGGAGACCTGGGGCGAGCTGATCACCGGCGCGGACTTCCGCCGCGACGGCGACCTGGAGCTGATCTCCCAGCCGCTGGACTTCCTGGGCATCAACTACTACCGGCCGATCGTCGTCGCCGACGCCCCGCACCGCGAGGCCGACGCGGCGCTGCGGGTGGCCACCGACAACCGGTACGAGGAGGTGCGGCTCCCCGGCGTGCGGCACACCTCGATGGACTGGCCGGTGGTCCCGGAGTCCTTCACCGACCTGCTGGTCCAGCTGAAGAAGCAGTACGGCGACGCGCTGCCGCCCGTGCACATCACGGAGAACGGCTCGGCGGAGGACGACGCGGTCGACGCCGACGGCGCGGTGCGCGACACCGACCGGGTGGAGTACCTGCGCGGCCACCTCACCGCGCTGAAGGCCGCGATGGACGCGGGCGTGGACGTCCGCGGCTACTACGTCTGGTCGCTGCTGGACAACTTCGAGTGGGCGTACGGCTACGACAAGCGGTTCGGCATCGTGCGCGTCGACTACGCGACGCAGGAGCGCACACCGAAGGACAGCTACCGCTTCTACCAGGAGCTGATCGCCGCCCACCGGCGGTGACGCGCGGGCGGAGGGGGCCGTCTCACCGGGCGGCCCCCTTCTGCCGTTCCGTCTCGCGCTCCGCGTACGCCGCCGGGTCGGCGAGGACCTCGCGGACGATGACACCGGCCGCGCCCCGGGCCGCGTCCCCGAGGGAGGAGGAGGCCCGCAGCCGCCGGCTGCCCTCGCTCCACAGCCCGGAGACCACCCGGCGGGCCAGTTCCCGGTCGACGGCGGGGGCCAGCCAGTCGATCAGCTCTCGGTAGACACCGCCGAGCATCACCGCCTCGGGATCGAAGAGGTTGACGGCTCCCGAGACGACGACGCCCAGTTGCCGTCCGGCCCGCTCGATCGCCGCCAGGGCGGCCGGTTCACCCCGGCGGGCCCGGCGGCCCAGTTCGGCGACGCCCCGTACGCCCGTGGCCGCGTCGATGCCGGCGGCGCCCAGCAGGGCGGCCTGACCGGCGTACTGCTCCAGGCAGCCGTGGGCGCCGCACCGGCACAGCGGGCCGTCCGGGTCGACGACCATGTGCCCGATCTCCCCGGCGAAGCCGTGCGCGCCGCGCAGCAGGTCGCCGCGGAGGACCAGCGCGCCGCCGATGCCGATCTCACCGGTCAGGTACAGGAAGCTGCGCACGCCCTCGGTGCCGGCGCCGAACCACAGCTCGGCGAGGGCGGCGGCGTTGGCCTCGTTGTCGGAGCTGACCGGCAGCGCCCGGTGGGCGGGGCGCAGGGAGAGCAGCGCCTGGGCGAACAGCCCCTCGACCGCGACCCGCTGCCAGCCGAGGTTGGGCGCCTGCCGCACGCTGCCGCCGGTGACCAGGCCGGGCAGCGCCACATGGGCGCCGGCCGGTACGAGGTCCTGCTCGGCCGCCGAACCGATGGCGCGGGCCGCGAGCCGGGCCGCGCGGGCCAGCACCTCCGAGGGCTGGACGCCGCGGTTGTCGACGTGTTCGACGAGGCGGACCCGGTCGGTGCCGGCGAGGTCGACGACGCAGACGGTGATGAAGTCGATGTTGATCTCGACCCCGAGGCCGGCCGGTCCGGACCGGGACACCTTCAGGACGGTGCCGGGCCGTCCCACCTGGCCGCTGCTGGTCTTGCCCCACTCGGTGACGAAGCCGTGCTCCAGCAACTGCTCGACCAGGGAGGACACCGCCGCCCTGGTCAGTCCGACGTGGGTGGCGATGCCCGCCCGGGTGGCCTCCCCCGCGTCGTGCACGGCCCTCAGGACCAGGCTGAGGTTGTGCCGTCGGACCGTGGCCTTGTCGGCCTTCGGCTCCAGGGGGGTCAGATTGTTCTTCATCGTGGTGTCGAGCGTATGCGACGCGTGGGCCGCGGGTTCGCGCCCCTGGCCCCCGGTGACGTCGGCGGACGCCGCGCGCGCGGGTTGCGGACGACCCCCTTGCCCCGGTCCGGGGCGGACTCCTACGCTCCTTTTGTGCCGCTGATAAACAAAACCCGCCCGCACAGTGCCGTGCCGGGGTCCCCCGTCCACCTCCGCCGTCTCCGGACCGCCCTGACGGCGTTCTTCGCGCTGGACGGCTTCGTCTTCGCCGGCTGGGTGGTGCGCATCCCCGCCATCAAGGAGCAGACCGGAGCCTCCGCCAGCGCCCTGGGCCTGGCGCTGCTCGGGGTGTCGGCGGGCGCCGTCGTCACCATGACCCTGACCGGACGGCTCTGCCGGCGCTACGGCAGCCACCCCGTCACCGTCGTCTGCGCCGTGCTGCTCTGTCTGAGCGTCGTCCTGCCGCCGCTCACGCACTCCGCTCTCGCCCTGGGCGCCGTCCTGCTGGTCTTCGGCAGCGCCTACGGCGGGATCAACGTCGCCTTCAACAGCGCGGCCGTCGACCTGGTGGCCGTCCTGCGGCGCCCGATCATGCCCAGTTTCCACGCCGCGTTCAGCCTCGGCGGGATGATCGGCGCGGGCCTCGGCGGCCTCGTCGCCGGTTCGCTCTCGCCCGCCCTGCACCTGGGCGGGCTCGCCCTCGTCGGACTGCTCGTCACGCTGGTCGCGGGACGGCTGCTGCTGAGCTGCGCGCCGGCCGTGCCGCCGGAGAGCACCCCGGCGGACGGGCGGGCCCCGGCCCGCACGGACCGGCGGACCCGCCGCCTGGTCGTCACCTTCGGGCTGATCGCCCTGTGCTCCTCCTACGGCGAGGGCGCCATGGCCGACTGGGGCGCGCTCCACCTGGAGCAGGACCTGCAGGCGTCGCCGGGGCTCGCCGCGGTGGGGTACTCCTGTTTCGCGCTGGCCATGACCGTCGGCCGGCTGACCGGCACGACGCTCCTTGAACGGCTGGGCCGGACCCCGACGGTGGTGGCCGGCGGGGCGACCGCCGCCGCGGGCATGCTGCTCGGCTCGCTCGCCCCGGCGCCCTGGGCGGCGCTGCTGGGCTTCGCGGTGACGGGCCTCGGCCTCGCCAACATCTTCCCGGTGATGATCGAGCGGGCGGGTGCGCTCGGCGGCCCCGGCGGTGTCGCGACCGCCTCCACCCTCGGCTACGGCGGCATGCTCCTCGGGCCGCCCGCGATCGGCTTCATGGCCGACTGGTTCTCGCTGCCGGCGGCGCTGACCAGCGTCGCGGTGCTGGCGGCGGTGGCGATGCTCGCCGCGTTCGCCAACCGCCGGGCGATGGGCGCGAGTTGAGCGATCACCGCGGGTGAAAACGCGTACCGCGGACCGGGGCCCGTCGGGCAGACTCACCGCCATGGAGACTGCGACGTTCATCGAGACACTGGACCGCGAGGGCCGGCTGCTGGCCGCGGCCGCCGAGCGGGCCGGGAGCGACGCCGGGGTGCCGACCTGTCCCGGCTGGCGGGTGCGGGACCTGGTGGCGCACACCGGAGCGGTACACCGCTGGGCCACGTCCTTCGTCGCCACGGGCGAGACGCGGCCCCGGCCGATCGGGGACCCGCCGGCGCTGGCGGGCGGCGCGCTCCTCGACTGGTTCCGGGAAGGGCACGGCCGGCTCGTCGAGACGCTGGCCGCCGCCCCGCCCTCCACGGCGTGCTGGCACTTCATGCCCGCCCCGAGCCCGCTGGCCTTCTGGGCCCGGCGGCAGGCGCACGAGACGGCCGTGCACCGGTTCGACGCCGAGTCCGCGGCCGGCGGGACCGTCTCCGAGGTGAGTACGGAGTTCGCCGTCGACGGCGTCGACGAGTTGCTGTGTCTCTTCCACGGCCGCCCGAAGAGCCGGGTCCGCACCGAGAAGCCCCGCACACTGCGGGTCCGTGCGACGGACGCGCCGGACGCGGTGTGGACGCTGCGGCTGTCGGAGGAGCCGGCCGTCACCGAGCGCACCGGCGCCGGGGAGGCCGAGTGCGAGATCACCGGCCCCGCGGACCGGCTGTATCTCGCGCTGTGGAACCGGCTGCCGCTGCCGGAGGTGACCGGCGACGCGTCCCTCGCCGAACTGTGGCGCGAGCGGTCGGGCGTCGTCTGAGGCGATCGACCGGTTCGGCGGCAGCCGTACACTTCGCGGCATGGACGGTCACGGGGGACGGCGCACACAGGCCGAACGGGACGCGATCACCGTGGAGATCGGCTACGCGCTGTTCAGCGCGGGCTTCGCGGCGGCGGTGCTGTTCGGTGCCGTGGCCGGCCCGGGTTACGTCTTCGACCTGTCGGCCGGGGTGCGCCAGACACTGGTCGGCGTGGGCGCGACCCTGGCCGCGGTGGTTTTCACGGTGCGGGTGGTGAGCGTGCTGGTGCGGTTCCGCAACGTCGGCAAGTAGGCACCCGGCGCCTCTTGTGCGCAGTTCCCCGCGCCCCTTGAAGGAGCGCGGGGAACTGCGCGAACAGCCACGGCGGACCGGTGGTCAGGAGTCGGCGGACTCCTCCTCGGTGGCCGCCGGCGCGGCCGGCGCGACCGGCGCCTGACGCCGGTCCAGCACCGTCAGCGCCCGATGCGCCATCGGATGGTTCCGGACCAGCTCACCGAGCGTGGTGGAACCACGGGTGATGTCCCGGAACGCGCTCCACGCGGGCCGGAACCCGGTCAGGGCCGCGTGGAAGACACCCGGACGGCGCTCGAACGCCGCCAGCAACCGCTTGCCGACGCTCATCTCGACGCCCAGCCCGGCCTTGACGGCGAAGGCGTAGTTCAGCGCCTGCCGCCGCGCGTCGACGGCGTCGTGCGCCTCGGCGATCCGCACCGCCCACTCCCCCGCGAGCCGCCCCGAGCGGAGCGCGAAGGAGATGCCCTCGCGCGTCCACGGCTCCAGCAGGCCCGCCGCGTCACCGCAGACCAGGACCCGGCCGCGGGAGAGCGGCGAGTCGTCGGCACGGCACCGGGTCAGGTGCCCGGAGGAGATGCTCGGCTCGAAGCCGGCGAGGCCCAGCCGCCCGACGAAGTCCTCCAGGTAGCGCTTGGTCGCCGCGCCCTCGCCGCGGGCGGAGATCACGCCGACGGTGAGGGTGTCGCCCTTGGGGAAGACCCAGCCGTAACTGCCGGGCATCGGGCCCCAGTCGATGAGGACCCGGCCCTTCCAGTCCTCGGCCACCGGTTCCGGAACCGGGATCTCCGCCTCCAGTCCCAGGTCCACCTGGTCGAGCTTGACCCCGACGTGGGCCCCTATCCGGCTGGCGCTGCCGTCCGCGCCGACCACCGCGCGGGCCAGCACGGTCTCGCCGCCCTGGAGGACGACCGCGGCCGTCCGCCGGTCCGGCACCGCCGACCCGTGCTGCTCGACCCGCGACACCGTCACACCCGTACGCAGCTCCGCGCCGGCCTTCTGCGCGTGCTCGACGAGCTGCTGGTCGAACTCGGGCCGGTTGATCAGCCCGAAGAGCATCTGCCGGGAGCGCCGGGTCCGGGTGAAGCGCCCGTTGTTGGAGAAGGTCACCGCGTGCACGCGGTCCTTGAAGGGCAGTTCGAAGCCCGGGGGCAGTGAGTCGCGCGAAGGCCCGATGATGCCGCCGCCACAGGTCTTGTAGCGGGGCAGATCCGCCTTCTCCAGCAACAGCACGCGTCGCCCCGCGACCGCTGCCGCGTAGGCGGCCGAGGCCCCCGCGGGTCCCGCGCCCACCACGACGACGTCCCACACCTGACGCGCGTCGTCCGCCGAAGAGTTCTCGCTGCTCACGATGGTCTACTGCTCCGATCAAACCGCATGCCGCACCTGTCACCCGCATCCTACGGTGGGCATCGCCGCAGGCCACTGTGGGAGGATCGGCACAGTATGCGCCCTGCGCACACCGTGCGCACCCCGGGGCGTGCCCACACCGCACGATCACCCGCGAACACCACACAAAATGAAACGGTCAGCGAGTGGTCATCAAGTACAACGTCGCACCTACAAGGAGCGTGCCCATGTCGTCGAATCCGGTCGCCGAAACCGTCGCCTCGCTCATGCCCAGGGCGCGGGCGGAACTCACCGAACTGGTGGCCTTCCGGTCGGTGGCCGACTTCGAGCAGTTCCCGAGGAGCGAGAGCGAGGCCGCCGCCGGCTGGATCGCCGACGCGCTGCGCGCCGAGGGCTTCGAGGACGTGGCCCTGCTCGACACCCCGGACGGCACCCAGTCGGTCTACGGCCACCTGCCCGGCCCCGAGGGGGCGAAGACGGTGCTGCTCTACGCCCACTACGACGTGCAGCCGCCGCTGGACGAGGCCGGCTGGACCACTCCGCCGTTCGAGCTGACCGAGCGCGACGGCCGCTGGTACGGGCGGGGCAGCGCCGACTGCAAGGGCGGCGTCATCATGCACCTGCTCGCGCTGCGCGCGCTGAAGGCGGCCGGCGGCGTGCCGGTGAACGTCAAGGTGATAGCCGAGGGTTCGGAGGAGCAGGGCACGGGCGGCCTGGAGCGGTACGCCGAGCAGCACCCCGAGCTGCTGACGGCCGACTCGATCGTCATCGGCGACTCGGGCAACTTCCGCGTCGGGCTGCCGACGGTCACCTCGACCCTGCGGGGCATGACCCTCGTCCGCGTCACCGTCGACACCCTGGAGGGCAATCTGCACTCCGGTCAGTTCGGCGGCGCGGCCCCCGACGCGCTCGCGGCGCTGATCCGCACGCTGGACTCGCTGCGCGCCGAGGACGGTTCGACGACCGTCGACGGGCTGGCCGCCGATGACCGCTGGGACGGTGTGCGGTACGACGAGGAGCAGTTCCGCGCGGACGCCAGGGTGCTGGACGGGGTGGAGCTGATCGGCTCGGGCACGGTCGCCGACCGCGTCTGGGCGCGGCCGGCCGTCACGGTCCTCGGCATCGACTGCCCGCCGGTCGTGGGCGCGACGCCGTCGGTGCAGGCCGGTGCGCGGGCGCTGGTGAGCCTGCGGGTGCCGCCGGGCACGGACGCCGTCAAGGCGACCGAGCTGCTCCAGGCGCACCTGGAGGCGCACACGCCGTGGGGCGCCCGGGTCCTGGTCGAACAGGTCGGCCAGGGCCAGCCTTTCCGCGCCGACACCACCAGCCCGGCGTACCGGGCCATGGCGGACGCGATGGCGGTGGCGTACCCGGGCGAGGAGATGCAGTACGCCGGCCAGGGCGGTTCCATCCCCCTGTGCAACACGCTCGCCGCGCTCTACCCGGAGGCGGAGATCCTCCTGATCGGCCTGAGCGAGCCGGAGGCCCGCATCCACGCCGTGGACGAGAGTGTCTCCCCGGAGGAACTGGAGCGCCTGTCGGTGACGGAGGCACTGTTCCTGCGCAACTACGCGGCGAGCTGAGCCGCACGGCGCGGCGGGGTCAGCCGACCGGGACCCCCGCCTCCAGGTACAGCGCGGCCCCGCGCCGCCGGGCGCGCAGGGCCCAGCGCAGGCGTTCGTAGCGGACCGGCGGGAGGAGGCCCGCGGCCTCCTCCTCGGTGACGAAACGCCAGCCCCGCAGCTCCGGGCCGGGCAGCAGCAGCCGCCCGGCCGTGGCGGAGTCGAGGCGCCCGCCGTCGAAGAGCAGGCGCAGCCCGCCGTAGCCGGGCGGTGCGGGCGGTTCCCAGTCGACGACCAGCAGGGACGGTACGTCGCTCAGGACTACGCCGGTCTCCTCGGTGACCTCGCGCATGCCCGCGCGGGCGGGTGCCTCGCCGGGTTCGACGACGCCGCCCGGGAACTCCCAGCCGGCCTTGTAGGTGGGGTCGACGAGCAGGACGCGCTCCTGTTCGTCGAAGAGCAGGACACCGGCGGCGATCGTCTCGGCCGTGGGTTCCGGGGTCTGCACGATGGAGCAGGCGGGCGCGGCGCCGCCGGCGACGGCGTCCGCTATCCGCGCGGCGGTCTCGCGGGGGGTGAGGGCGCCGTTGTCGACCGGGTAGGCGTCGGCCATGAGCCAGGAGCCGAGGGCGGCCCGGTAGGGCTCGATCCGGTCGCAGGACCACTGCGGCGGGCGTATCCCGTCCTCGGCCGGGTCCGCCGGGTCCGCCGGGGTCTCCTGGGCGGCCGCACGGTCGCGCAGTATCGTTTCGGCCGGGGTCAGCACGGTGTGCCGGACCGCTATGCGGCGGGCGGCGAGGCCGCCGAAGATCTCGTCCCGGTACTCCTGGCGCAGCAGGGTCATGGGGACCACGAGCGTGCCGCCCAGTTCGGCGAGCATCGCCGCCGCCGTGTCGATCACCAGACGCCGCCAGACCGGGAGGTCCTGGAGGTCGCCGACCTCTGCGAGGCGCTTGGGCGGCAGCAGGTGCGTGAGTGCCGCGCCGATGACCTCCGGGTCGAAGAGCGTGCTGTTCGGGATCAGGTCGATCAGCTCTCGTGCGGTGGTGGTCTTCCCCGCACCGAACGCGCCGTTGATCCAGACGACGGTCACAGGTCCCCCTCTTCTGTTGGCCCCCTGTGGCTTGCCCGCTCCACCCTGCCACGGAAACCAGCCCCAGTTGAGGGCGCACGGAAGCGGCGCCGACATCCCTGGTCGGGGGCGTCGGCGCCGGGTCCGGTCCGGGTCCGTGACCCGGTTCCCTCCGGTCAGCCCTTCGGCTTCTTGTCGGCCTCGCGCGGGGCGAGGCTGTCCTCGGAGATGTTGACGCTGTTGAGGGCGTTCGTCGCCTTGTCCAGGTCGATCGGGAGGCCGCCCAGGGCGTGCGACGGGGTGACGGCCGCGGCCACGAAACCGGCGGCGAGGGAGGCGATGGCACACATGCTGCGCTTCTTCATGCCGGGTTCAACTGCGCGGAGGCCCAGAAGTCACTCGGGTGTGCCGGGGATCGGGCGCGGGGCCCGGCCGACGGGCCGCGCACTCTTCGGACGGCGGTCCGCCCACGGCCCGCCGCCGCGGCCCACGTCACGAGCCTCGCGCTCGTCACGCCCGGGAGCGGGTGCGGCGCCGTCGTGGCCGAGCGCGCAGTTCCCCGCGC